>JALLOM010000001.1 GCA_027717865.1 Acidobacteria bacterium AH-259-O06
TCGATCCATCTCCCCTTCGGCAAAGGGTTTCACCAGCAGCTCAGTCACGCAAATTGTGGAGAGTGCCGCAGTAACGGATCCTGCAGCTATTGCGGCGAAGGGGTGCTCCTGGCTCCTGGCTCCTGGCTCCTGCCTCCTGCCTCCTGCCTCCTGCCTCCTGCCTCCTGGCTCCTGCCTCCTGCCCCTTGTCAGTTCCTTAGTGGTTTGCCGGTCTTGAGAGTATGCTGGATCCGCTGCAGTGTCTTTCTCTCTCCACACAGTGTTAGGAAAGCTTCTCGCTCGAGGTCAAGCAGGTACTGTTCAGAAACGTTGGTTCGATGGTTAAGATCGCCGCCCGTGAGGATATAGGCGAGCTTTTCCCCGATCAAAGCGTCATGCTCTGAGATGTATTCAGCTTGTTTCATCAGGTGGATCCCCACCTTTAAGACTGCCAGACCGGAATTTCCCAAGACGGGAATATTCTCATGCGGCTCCGGTTCAATATATCCCGCCTCTACCAACCTGAGCACCTCCTGCTTGGCGCTGGAAAGAAGGCGGTCAGGATGGATCTCAATGAGGTCATCCGGGCGCAGGAATCGCAGCCGCTTTGCATCTTCGCCGCTTCGGCTGACCTCAGCCCTGCCGATCGTTTCAAAGGCTTTTCTGACTCCAGGGAGTAAATCCACACCGGGAAGTGATTGGGCTTCACCGATATGGCGGATGAGCATTTCCTTGGTTCCCCCTCCGGCCGGGACCAGTCCGACGCCTACCTCCACCAATCCAATGTAAGTTTCCGCAGACGCCACCACCGCGTCACATGCCAAACAGACCTCGGCTCCTCCTCCCAACGCTCGTTGAAAGGGGGCAGCCACTACCGGCTTGGCCGAATACCGAAAAGAGGCGTTCACATTCTGGAAGGCCCGCACCATTTGATCGATCTCCTCCCAGTTTCCTTCCTGGGCCTCCAATAGCAGGAGCATTAAATTGGCACCTACCGAAAAATCTTTTCCCTGATTGCCGATCACAAGACCCAGAAAGTTTTTCTTCACTTCGCGGACAACCCAGCGCGCTAGTCCAACGATGTCAACTCCGATGGCGTTCATCTTAGAGTGAAATTCAAGGCAGGCTACTCCGTCACCAAGATCCACCAGGCTCGCTCCGGCGTTTGAGCGAATGACTCTGTCTGGTTGCTTTAAAATCGTGAGCTGGATCTTATTTGGATCCTGGCTCAACACCTGATATTCCCGGCTGGCCAAATCGAAGAAAAGTTGATGATCGGCTCCCATCGCATAAAAACCATTTGGCGGCTCATTGAACAGCTCATCCACCCACTCGGGGAGCTCCTTTTCGTCTTGCCGGATTCGTTCCGCAATTTCCTTCGTACCGAGCGCCTGCCACAGTTCAAAGGGCCCAAGCTCCCAATTGAAGCCCCATCTCATGGCCCGGTCGATTTGATAATACTCCTCGGTGATCTCTGGGACCCGCTCGGCGGAGTAGACGAAGATGTCGCGAAAAAAAGACCAGAGAAAGGCGCCAGCCTTGTCTTGCGACTTCAAAAGATTCTGGATCCGCTTTGCCGTGTCTGTCTCGTTGCGAACCATCTCCACAGAGGGGAGATTCGGTTTCCTGCGGCTTCGGTACTCGAGAGTCTTGGGGTCCACAACAAGAATCTCCTCCCCCTCTTTCTTGTAAAATCCCTGTCCAGTCTTCCGCCCCTTCCAGTCGCGCTGGACGAGTTGCATCATAAGAGAAGAAGGGCGAAAGCTCTCTCTCCATGGGTCCTCCGGCACGTTTTCATAAAGATTTTCCGCCACGTCGAGCATGATATCGATGCCAACCAGATCAGCTAAGCGAAAAGTTGCGGTCTTGGCAAACCCAATCACCGGACCTGTCAGCGCGTCGACTTCCTCAATCGTCAAGTCCAATTCCTGCATGAGTTCCATCGCTCGCATCGCTACAAAAGAACCAACCCGATTGGCCACAAAATTAGGCCGATCTTTGGCAATCACGATTCCCTTCCCTAAGAACCGGTCTGCCACGAAGGCCACCGTCTCCACCACGGAAGGTAATGTGCTGGATCCTGGAATCAACTCCAACAGCTTCATGTATCGTGGAGGGTTGAAAAAGTGAGTACCCAACCAATGTTTCTGAAAATCTTCGGACCGCCCTTCAGCGATCTTTTCCACCGGCAACCCGCTGGTATTGGTGGAGACCATTGTGCCGGGTCGTCGGTGGGCCTCCACCCTTTCCCACAGCTGACGCTTCACGTCAAGTTTTTCGACCACACATTCGATGATCCAATCGTAGGAAGAAAGTCTTGGCAGGTCATCTTCAAAGTTACCCACCTCGATAAAACGCACTTTTTCAGGGGAATAGAGAGGCGCGGGCTTGGTTGAGGAAAGTCGCCCCACGGCGCGCCGTGCAAGGGCACTGCGATCCGATCCTTCAGAAGGGAGATCTAAGAGCAGCGTCTTAATTGCAACGTTGGCAAAATGGGCGGCAATTTGCGCGCCCATGGTGCCGGCACCGAGAACGGCCACTCGATTCAATGTGTGGGTCATGCCTAAAAGGTGCCGGATCTGGAGGAAGGTTGCAAGAAGAAAATTTTTGGGTGCTCTTGTGCTGTGGTGCTGCCGTGCTGGTGCAATTTTGTACTGATGCCCTCACCACAGCACGAAAGCACTAAACTCGTGTCACATCAACCCCTGCATGGCTTCCTCCAGGGCCTCTCGCCCAGGTCGAAGCTTCTCTTGAGGAAGAGCGGCCAAGGCCGTGTCAGGCAAATTTAGCAGGTCTAAAAAGTTCTCCGCCACCGGATTCACATAGATCAAGCCCGTCAAAAACTCACCTGAATCCCGGGTCTCATTGAGCATCCGCAAAGCGGCATCTCTATCTGTTGGATTGTAATCTCGATCTACCTTTCGCAGCCGAATGCGGGAGCCGTCGTGCATCTCGACTTCTCTTAATTCTCCTTCCTCATACACCACCGTTTCAATCGGCTCGAAATGCGGAACAAAGTCGATCTGGTGAAGGAGTTCCTCGTGCTCTTTAGCCCACCTGTAGCTCTTGGTGGAACCCTGGTGGTTATTAAAGGTAACACAGGGGCTAAGGACATCCAGCATGCTCGTTCCACTGTGACTGAGGGCTCCTTGCAGCAGAGGAACTAGTTGTTTTGGATCCCCGGCATAGGAGCGGGCCACGTAGCTGCATCCCATTTCAATGGCCAGGGTACAGCAATCGATCGGCGGTAAGTCATTGACCACCCCGGTTTTTAGTTTGGAACCGGGATCTGCAGTAGCCGAAAACTGTCCTTTCGTCAGTCCGTAAACACCGTTGTTCTCAATGATATAGATCATGGGGACGTTTCTTCTCAGAAGATGGCAGAACTGTCCCAACCCGATGGATACGGTATCCCCGTCCCCACTGACTCCGATGCAGACCAATTTCCGATTGGCCAGCACGGCTCCAGTCGCAAGGGAGGGCATACGGCCGTGAACCCCATTGAAAGCATGAGAGTTGCTGAGAAAATAGGCTGGAGTCTTGCTGGAACAGCCTATTCCGCTCATCTTAGCTACCCGATGGGGGTTTACTCCCATCTCATAAAAGGACTTCATGATCTGGCTCGATATGGCGTCGTGACCGCAACCAGAGCAAAGTGTAGAGGGTTCTCCCCGGTAGTCGATCATCGTGAGGCCAAGTCGGTTGACTCTTTTAGGTTTCGGTGCGCTTACCGACATGATGACTCCATTTCTCCTTTCTCGCACGCCACCACCTGATCGGTGATAAATCTGGCGTCGATGGGGATTCCTTTATAGTGAAGGACTTTTCGGATCTTTCCTTGATCGTTTTCTACCTCAAGCTTGATCAGATCACCGATTTGCCCATCCCGGTTTTGTTCCACGACGTAGGCACACTTGCAGCGACTGACAAACTCTTTCACGTCTTCGGCAAGGGGCAGCGCTCGAATTCTCAGGTAGTTGATCGCAATTCCGTACTCGTTGCGAAGCTGCTCCTGACACTCTCGCATGGCAACATCGGTTGACCCGTAAGCAATGACCCCAATTTCAGCCCCATCAGTGTATTGGATGACGGATTGAGGCACGAGTTTCTTAGCCGTTTCGCACTTTTTGGCCAGGCGGTCCATAAGCTTCTCATAGTCCTCGGGCCGCTCTGAATATTCCGCCTGCTCATCGTGCCCGCTGCCACGCGTAAAATAGGCGGCCAGGGGATGATCAGTCCCCGGCAGAGTCCGGTACGGAATGCCGTCACCGTCTACGTCTTTGTAACGGGCAAACTCACCCAAGCGCTCAAGGTCTTCGGCCGAGAGCACTTTACCTCGATCAAGAGGTTTTTCGGGATAATCGAAGGGATCCGTCATCCAGTTGTTCATGCCCAGATCCAGGTCCGAAGCCACAAAAACCGGCTGTTGTAGCCGCTCCGCCAAATCGAAGGCGTGTATGGACAATTCAAAGCACTCCGTCACGCTTGCTGGAAAAAGGACAACATGCTTGGTGTCCCCGTGAGAGAGATAGTGCAGAGAGAAGATATCTCCTTGAGAAGTTCTGGTGGGCAACCCCGTACTTGGGCCGATTCGCTGGACATTAAAGATGACAACGGGAACTTCCGTGAAGTAGGCTAATCCGACAAATTCCGCCATCAAAGATATACCGGGTCCCGACGTAGCCGTCATGGCCCTGGCACCCGCCCATCCAGCACCAATGGCCATTCCCAACGCTGCCAGCTCATCTTCTGCTTGCACGATCGCAAACGTGGCCTTTCCTGTTTCGGGATCAATCCGATAACGTCCCATGTAATCAGCGAGCGCCTCACCCAGGCTGCTGGCCGGCGTGATCGGATACCAGGTCATCACGCTGACGCCGGCAAACATGCTTCCCAACGCGCAGGCGGAATTTCCATCTATAATCATCTTACCCTTGGTCTTGTCCATGCGCTGAACTCGGAAAGGATCTCGCTTGGTGAGGTTGTCGCGAATATATTGTGCGCCCAGGTGAGCAGCTTGAATGTTCAGATCAATGGCTTTCTGCTTTCCCTTGAACCACTTTGCAATCGCCAATTCGACTTCGGCCATTTCAATCCCGAGCAGTTCTGCTGCGCTTCCCACGTAAACAATGTTAGCGATCAGCTTCTTTAACCGCGCATCTTGAACAACTTCACCTGCCAAGTTGGAAAACGGGATCGGGTAGTAAACCAGATCATCCCTGATCTTTGAAAGGTTTAACTTCTCATTGTAGATCACTACCCGGCCCGGTTCCAGATTCTCGACATCTTCTCGTGCCGTTTCAGGATTCATGGCAATTAAGATGTCGATCTCTTTTTTGCGTGCCATGTACCCATCCTTGGAGGCTCGAATCGTGAACCATGTCGGCAACCCAGCGATATTGGATGGGAAGAGGTTTTTTCCACTGATGGGAATCCCCATTTGGAAAATGGCCCTCATCAACACATTGTTGGAAGACTGACTTCCCGACCCATTCACAGTTGCCACTTCAATGCTGAAGTCGTTTACAATCTCACCGTCCGGTTTCTTTGGTGAGAGATCTTCTTGCGGCCGAGTTTGAACACTCACGCTTTTTCTCCTCTTGCGCGCTCGAGTCCTCTATTTCTGAGCATATAGATTTTAACAGAGAGCCGCGATCCTTTTCCATTGGATGCCAGGAGCCAGGAGCCAGGAGTCAGAAGCCAGGAGCCAGGAGCACAGGAGCCAGGAGCACACGAGACAGAATTCAGAATGCAGAAGATTCATTAACAGGTCCAAGCCACATCAGAGCTGAGAAGCTCAAAAGCTCAATAGCTCGAAAGCTCAATAGCATGAAACCTGGAACCTTCAACCTTCAACTTTCAACCATTCTGGCTCCTGACTCCTGGCTCCTGGCTCCTTGACCGCTAGTTCACCTTCTCGGAGATCGACTTGGCCTGGGTGAACAAAAGTAGATAGTCACGACCCCCAGCTTTTGAGTCGGTACCACTCATGTTGAAACCACCGAAAGGATGCACTCCCACGAGAGCACCCGTGCATTTGCGATTGATGTACAAATTTCCCACGTGGAATTCTCTTTTGGCTTTTTCGATCTTGGATTTGTTTTGAGTGTACACAGATCCGGTCAACCCATATTCAGTCTGGTTGGCAATCTCTATTGCCTCATCGTAGTCGCGTGCCCTGATGACCGCCAAAACCGGCCCAAAGACCTCCTCCTGAGCGATTGACGCTTTGGGATCTACATCTGAGATGACGGTTGGGCGGACGAAGTATCCTTCAGAACTCCCTGCTTTTCCACCCATCAGCAACTGTCCTTCCGTCCGTCCGATTTCGATATAACGCAGAATAGAGTCTTGTGCCTTCTGATTGACAACGGCACCAAAATTCACCTCAGGACGCTCCACGTCGCCCTCCTGGATCATGGTGCACGTTTTCTGCTGAAGCTTCTGCAAGAACTCATCACAAACGGAATCCACAACAATGGCGCGCGAGCAAGCCGAGCATTTCTGGCCCTGATAGCCGAAGGCCGAAACCACGACAGCCGCGGCAGCCTCATCCAGATTTGATTCATCATCGACCACAATGGCATCTTTCCCACCCATCTCGGCGATGACCCTTTTGATCCACATCTGACCCGGCTGGTGCTTGGCTGCCAGTTCGTTGATTCGCAACCCTACTTGCTTGGAGCCGGTGAAGGCAATAAAACGGGTTCTGGGATGTTCCACCAGAGCGTCGCCAATTTCTTCTCCACTGCCGGTCAAGAAATTCACCACACCGGGTGGAAATCCCACCTCTTCGACGATCTGCATCAACTGCGCTGCGATTGTCGGCGAATCACTGGAAGGCTTCACGATCACAGTGTTTCCGCTAACCAGTGCTGCAAAGGTCATTCCCGAGAGAATGGCCAGAGGGAAATTCCAAGGTGAAATAATGACACCCACTCCTAAGGGAATATATTCAAGGGCGTTGTCCTCCGACTCGAGTTTGACCAGCGGCTGGGGACCTGCCAGCCGAAGCATCTCCCCAGAATAAAACTCACAGAAATCGATGGTCTCCGCCACGTCGGCATCCGCTTCCACCCAAGACTTTCCAACCTCCACCACCATCCATGCCGCCAGCTCGAGCCGGCGCTCTTTCATAATCTGAGAGACCCGCATCACGTATTCGACCCGTTTTGGGGCCGGGACCTGGCTCCAATGTTGAAAGGCTTCTCCTGCAGCCGAGATGGCCCGCTCAACGAATTCGCGAGTTCCCTTGGGGAAGACCCCCACGACCTCTCCTTTGCGCGAGGGATTTAAGGACTGGAATTGGCTCTCACACCGGACTGGTTTTCCTCCGATGATGATGTTGTATTCCCTTCCCAGTTGGCTTCGCACCTTGGCGATGGCGTTTGACATTGCCTGGCGATTCTCCAAGTCTGAAAAGTCAGTCAAAGGCTGGTTTTTGAATTCACCTAGATTCATCATTCGTTCTCCGTCGTTTCAATCTTGACGAAGCTCTTGAGCTATGAGCTAGGGTAGGGGCGAGCCGGTGGCTCGCCCGAACAGTTCTCCCTAGATGATAAGCTTATCATCTAGGGAGAACTGTTCGGGCGAGCCACCGGCTCCCCCCTACCCTGGCCCCTGGCTCCTGGCTCCTGTAAGTCGGGAATCCGCCGGATCACGTCCATAAAGGAGGAAACCGAGAAAACCGCATTTCCAATACCGGGCTTTCCATACCCGGGTGGCGCATCAAGTTCATACTTTTCATGTGTCTCTCTCCAGGCACGGAGAAGACGAACGTGATACTCGAGAGGAGCCCCTTCTGGATTGAGTTTCCCTAGAATACTCAGAGGTTCCGGGCACCACGTTGTGAAGCGAGGAGTAATGCCCTGAGACATGAAAAAGTCCAATCCTTCAGAGGTGGAAGCGACGGCCTCATCTACGGTTTCAAAACCGCAGGGCCGAGCCATTTCGATTCCGGCCACGAAATTAGGAATAACACAAGAAGGACCAAGGACTTCCGCGGCATCCAGAATGCGGCGAATCCACTCGTCACGACCGATGCAACGGTTCTTCCCCGCGCAGATAATTTCAAAGAGCCGCCGGTCCCAGACTTCATAGTTTGGATGGTAGATCTGCACACCCACATCCCTGAATCGACACACTTCTTCCCTAGGCAAGGCCTGGACCACCACCTTTGCTATCCACCGACCCGGGAATCGCTTCTCAATCGCTTCCGGGTACTGAACATAAAAATCAATCTCACGCATTCCGTTGAGTTGGGAGGTAATGCTTCCTCCTGTCACGGTGTAAGCCTGGCTCTCGGAATCAGCATCGTTGACGACTTCCAGGGCTTCCAGGATTTCCTCAACCGTCTTGATGCCAGTGTAAGACCGCCCAGTCTTCTTCTGTTGACGATAGTTCTCATTGATATCGCAGAATTGGCACTCTTGTTGATGACCGAAGTACTGGCAAATTCTGAAGACGGTCAAATAGAGTAGATATCCCCACTCGATAGTTGGTGCAATATCCATGATCGGTTTCCCACTGGCCAGAGTTCGTTGATAATATTCCGGAGTTTTCTCAAACTGGATCCCTGAGAGCTCTTCCTTTTCCAATGTGAGGACCAAATCTGCTTGATCGGAAATATCGACCCGATAAGGAGAACGCGGATTCAATCGGACAGAAACGATGGTGCGACGAAAATTTCTCGGCCCACCGACTAGGCAGATCTCCTCGGGCGCCCGCAGGTTCTCCTGCCTCTGCATGTGAGCAATGGGGACCAAATCAAAAGAAAAGATAAAGTACGCTTTGGGCTTGAAGCCGGAAGCTACGCGCAGCGCATCCTCTGAAAAGGAGATCCCCGTTCGAAGTAGATCTTCCTTAAAGATTGCCTCCGGAGGCAAATCCGAATACTTCTCTATCAACGCGTCAACGAGCTGTAATCTCTGTACCATCAACGCTACAGCCTAACACATTGGGTCAGGTAGGGGCCGTGTCTTTAAAATTTAAATTTTGAGGTCAAAATTCAAATTTTAAAGACACGGCCCCTACCTGACCTCGGGCCTCAACTTGACTCCTCTACATCCCATCTTATAATACTTCGTCTTCTGGCTGATCCTAATACAATCACGGGAGGACTTTATGCCGGCCAAAAGAAGCAAGAAGCAAAAGAGCAAACAGACTAAGAAGAAACCAGCTAAGAAGAAACCGAGTAGCAAAAAACAAGTAAGGAAGAGACCAACCGGGAAAACACGAGCTGGGAAAAAACAAGTTGGGAAAAAACGAGCTCAAAAACGGGGCAGATCTGAGAAGAAAAGATCTGCCGAGGAGGTTTACCGGCTTTACAAAGAGGCACTGGCCCTTTTACACCAGAAGAAATATAAGAAAGCCCGCAAACAACTCACTCAGGTGGTGAAAAAGTTTTCTCATGAAATCGAGGTGGTCGCCCGAGCCAAATCCTTTCTCAGAGTCTGCGACAGAAACCTTCAAGCGAAAGAAGAACCTCCACGGACAGCTGAAGAGATTTTCCATCAAGGCGTCCTTTACCATAATGCTGGGCAATACGAAAAAGCGCTGCATTGTTATTCTCGTGCTTTGAAGCTTTCGAAAAAGAAGAACGACCACATTTACTACGCCTTGTCGGCAACTGAGCTTTCCACTGGCAATATCGATAATGCGCTCAAATATCTCAAGAAGGCCATTGAAATCAAAGAGGAGAATCGGTTCTTTGCTCACAACGACCCAGATTTCGAGCTCCTCGCTACAAACCAGAAATTCCGGGAACTGATCCATCCAGAGTAAGCGAGAACAGAATGCATCCTGGGGGGAAGATGAAGAGCAATGCCTCAGTCTGCGGGGAGATGGGTGATGGCTGGGAGGCCGTTTGTATAGGAGGCAAGGATGGTGGCTAACAAGAATCAGTCGCTGCATCGAAACAAACGATATGCCCTCATTCTAGCTGCGGGTCAAAGTATCCGGTTCAAGTCTCTCAAGCCCAAAGTACTGCACCCCCTTTGCGGCAAATCTCTAATCTGCCACGTCTTGGACAAGCTCAAAGGTTTGAACATCGAGCGAACCTTCGTGGTTATCGGTCCTGATGGTGATGAGGTGAAAAGTGCACTTGGGGGATACCCTGTGAATTTTGTTTCCCAAAGCGAGCAATTGGGGACAGGTCACGCGGTAATGGCGGCCGCTCCTCAACTGAGAGATCTCAGGGGAAGCCTTCTCGTGCTCTATGCGGACACGCCGCTCATTCGAACACAGACGCTGCGGCGACTTCTGAAAACTCGAGAAAAGCATAAGGCCGATCAGGTCTTGTTAACCACTGATTATGAGAATCCCTCTGGGTACGGCAGAATCATTCGCAATGAAAAGGGCGAGGCGATGGACATCGTTGAAGAAAAGGATGCCAGCGCTGAACAAAAAGCCATTCGCGAAGTCAACGCCGGCCTTAACTGCTTTAGGATTCCCTCGCTGCTGGAGGCTCTATCACAATTGTCCCCAGCAAACGCTGCCCAAGAGTACTACCTAACAGACATACTTCGCATCCTGCGAAACGGCGGAAAGAAAGTCGTAACCATCTCGACTGACCTCCCCAATGAAGCACGGGGAGTTAACAACCGAGAGGAACTCTCACTGGTTGAGATCAATTTGAGGGCTCAGATTGCTCGAAGATGGATGCTTGAAGGAGTAACCATTCTGAATCCTTCCTCCGTTTACATCGACGAATCTGTCGAACTCTCTCCAGATGCGATCATTTATCCCGGTGTTCTTCTGGAAGGAAAAACCAAAGTCGGCGCCGGCTGCGTGATCCACAGCTTCTGCCACCTGAAAGACACCGTTCTCGACCAAGAAGTCATGGTTGACCAGTGCTCTGTGATACGCAACAGCAGCATTGGAAAAAACACCCGGGTAGGCCCTTTTGCTCATTTGCGAGATAACACCGTTATCGGGCCTGAAGCCCGCATCGGAAGCTTCGTGGAGGTCAAGAAGTCGCGAATTGGAAAAAGGACCACAGCTGCCCACCTGAGCTACCTGGGAGACGCTGAAATTGGAAGTCAAGTCAATGTGGGCGCCGGCACGATCACCTGCAACTATGACGGCATCCGGAAGCATAAAACCGTAATCGAGGACCAGGTTTTTATTGGCAGCGACAGCCAGTTGGTCGCTCCGGTCACGCTCCACCAGGGCTCCTATGTGGCGGCCGGTTCCTCAATTACGGAAGATGTACCTGAGTACGCCCTAGGAATCGCCCGTGCCAGACAGATCAACAAGGAAGGATGGACGAGACGAAGGGCTGGAGAACAAAAGAAAAAAGAAAAAAGAAAAAAGAAAGAACAGCAAAAGAGCTGACCACAGACCAGGAGACAGAAGACAGGAGTCAGGAGACAGAAGTCAGGAGTCAGGAGTCAGAATCCAGAATTCAGAATAACTAACTTGAATTTCATGAGCTGTCCCAACCGTTCCCAGCGTCGAATGGGATGATGAGGAAAAAACTTAACTTAACTTCATGTTTTGACCAAACAATCTTCTCCTGTGCGTTCATATTCTGATCCTGTCTCCTGACTCCTGACTCCTGTCTTCTGTCTCCTGGTCTGTGGTCAGTGCTGTGCGGCTGGTTGCCTCTCAAGCGCATGGTATTCCTGCAAACTTTTGACGCTGATCTCTTCTCGCTGCAGCGCGCGGATTGCATTGACAGCGGCAGCAGCGGCTGAAAGGGTGGTTATACAGGGTGTACCGTACTGCGTACAAGCCCTACGAATGGCTTTTTCATCAAAAAAGGACTCCCGTCCTAAAGGAGTATTGACCACCAAATCGATTCTTTTGCTTTTAATGAGATCAACGACATTTGGACGACCTTCGTTGACCTTGTAAACCGTTTCTGTTTCAAGGTCTGATTCACGCAACACTTTGGCCGTTCCGCGGGTAGCCACAATCTGAAAGCCAAGTTCCTGGAAATCTCTGGTGATATTGGAAATGAAACGTTTGTCCCTCTGGTTCACACTGATAAAAACGACGCCTCCTTGCGGGAGATGCACGCCGGCGCTGATCTGAGCTTTGGCATAAGCGTACCCGAAGCTTTCTGAAGCGCCCATCACCTCGCCGGTCGACTTCATTTCGGGCCCCAGGATGGTGTCGACTCCTGGGAACTTATTGAAAGGAAAGACAGGAGTTTTGATAAAACAATAGCGAACTTGCAGATCCTGGGTAAGACTCAGCTCTTGGAGCTTTTGACCAATCATCAGCTGGGCGGCCACCTTCGCCAAGGGCACCCCAGTGGCTTTGCTTACAAATGGAACAGTTCGACTGGCCCGTGGATTAACCTCCAAAACGTACACTTTATCGCCAACCACGGCAAACTGGACGTTCATCAGCCCGACTACACCCAGTGTCTGCCCCAGTTTGCGCGTATATTCTCGCATGGTTTCCAGGTGTTCTTCCTGGATCACAATGGGAGGCAAGACTGAAGTACTATCGCCGGAGTGGATACCTGCCTCTTCAATGTGCTCCATGATGCCGCCAATCACGACCCTGCTTCCATCAGCCAGTGCATCAACATCGTATTCGCGGGCATCCTCGAGAAACTTGTCGATCAGAACAGGATGTTCCGGAGACACGTCCACGGCGGAACTGACGTACTTGTCGAGTGACTTTTCATCAAAAATGATGGCCATCGCCCGGCCCCCCAACACATAGGATGGTCTCACCAAAACGGGATAACCGATTTTTTGGCCGATTTCCCTGGCTTCCTCCACCGACATGGCGGTGCCGTTGTCAGGCTGGGGGATGTTGAGGTCACGCAGCAGCTGCCCGAATCTCTTGCGATCCTCCGCCAGGTCAATCGACTCGGGAGAAGTTCCAATGATGGGCACGCCGGCGTCAAAAAGCTTTAAGGCCAGCTTGAGAGGAGTTTGTCCACCAAACTGGACGATAACCCCATCCGGTTTTTCTTTCTCTACAATGGCCATCACATCCTCAAAACTCAGTGGCTCAAAGTAGAGTCGATCCGAGGTGTCATAGTCTGTGGACACCGTCTCCGGATTGCAGTTGACCATAATGGTCTCAAATCCCGCCTCTTTCAAAGCGAAGGCGGCGTGGCAACAGCAATAGTCAAACTCAATTCCCTGGCCGATGCGATTAGGCCCGCTTCCCAGAATAATGATCTTCCGGCGCTCGGAAGGTTCTGTCTCATCCTCTCGTTCATAAGTGGAGTAAAGGTAAGGCGTATAGGACTCAAATTCTGCTGCACAGGTGTCAACACATTTAAAGACCGGCAGGATGCCGTGCCCTTTCCGATAATTCCACAAATCCAACTCAGTCAGTGAGGGACCGAGAATCTGGGCTAGGCGAAGGTCCGAAAAACCCTCTCGCTTTGCCTGGCGTACCAACTCGGGGTCGATGGTCTCCAGATCCTCTTTGCCCAAGCTCTGGCCAAACCTGATGATCTGGAAAATCTGGTTGAGGAACCAGCGATCGATCTTCGTCAACTCGTGAATCTCATCGAGACTGTAACCCTCCAAAAAGGCCAAGCGAATGTAAGCTAATCGCTGAGGTGTGGGCTGAATTAGATTTTCCCGAATCCGCTCTTTCGAAACTTTTTCACTGGCCAAAGTCTTTCCCGTTTCCTGAGAGCGCAAACTTTTGAGCAGGGCTTCACGGAAAGTTCGGCCGATGGCCATCACTTCCCCTACCGATTTCATCTGAGTACCCAGAATGGTGCTGGCTTCCGGAAATTTCTCGAAATTCCACTTGGGCATTTTCACCACCACGTAATCCAGAGTAGGCTCGAAACAGGCAGGGGTCTTCAGAGTGATGTCGTTAGGAATCTCGTCCAATGTATAACCGACGGCCAATTTGGCAGCGATCTTGGCAATAGGAAAACCAGTGGCTTTTGAGGCAAGTGCCGAGCTTCTGCTCACTCGCGGATTCATCTCGATAACGACCATCCTTCCCGTTTCTGGATGAACGGCGAACTGAATGTTCGCTCCACCCGTCTCCACGCCCACTTTGCGGATGATGGCAATGGCGGCATCACGCATAAGCTGGTACTCTTTGTCAGACAGAGTTTGGGCGGGGGCGACGGTAATGGAATCGCCCGTGTGCACTCCCATGGCGTCAAAATTCTCAATGGAGCAGATGATCACGACATTGTCATTCAGGTCGCGCATGACTTCGAGCTCAAATTCCTTCCAGCCGATGATCGATTCCTCGACCAGGATTTCGTGAATGGGAGAGAGCTGAAGTCCGCGGCTGGCAATTTCTTCAAACTCTTCGCTGTTGAAAGCGATTCCACCTCCAGTTCCCCCAAGAGTGTAGGAGGGACGAATCACGGCAGGAAGTCCAATCTTGTCGACAATTCCGGCAGCCTCTTTAAGGCTGTTGGCAAATCCAGATCGAGGTACTTCCAGGCTGACCTCTTCAATAGCAGTCCTGAAAAGGCGACGATCCTCGGCCACCCTGATTGCATTCAATTTAGCGCCGATCATTTCGACGCCAAATTGATCCAGAATCCCCTCTTCACACAGTTCGACCGAAACATTCAGTCCAGTCTGGCCACCCACAGTGGGTAGCAAAGCATCCGGACGCTCGCGCTTGATAATTTCCCCCACATACTCGCTGGTGAGAGGCTCAATGTAGGTCCGTGTGGCAAACTCCGGATCTGTCATGATGGTGGCCGGATTGGAGTTGACCAGCACTACCTGAAAACCGTCGCTCAGGAGAGCTTTGCAGGCTTGAGTTCCTGAGTAATCAAACTCGCAGGCTTGGCCGATGATAATCGGGCCCGATCCCACGATGAGGATTTTGCTGATATCGGTTCTTTTAGGCATCGATTTTTAAGCTATTAAGCTTTTGAGCTAGAGTAGGGGCGAGCCGGTGGCTCGCCCGAACAGTTCTCGCTAGATGATTAGTTCGGGCGAGCCACCGGCTCGCCCCTATCCTGGCTCCTGACTCCTGACCCCCATCACGCATCAGCGCCTTCTTTCATTAGGCGAATGAAATCGTCAAACAAATAGAACGAATCGTGTGGTCCCGGAGAGGCTTCGGGATGGTACTGAACCGAAAAAACGGGAAGATAGCGATGCCGAAACCCTTCAAGCGTCTGGTCGTTCAGGTTCATGTGAGTGATTTGAATCTCCGTGTTCTTGAGTGAGTCAGGATCAACTGCAAAACCGTGGTTGTGGGTGGTAATCTCCACTTTACTATTGATCAGGTTTTTCACCGGTTGGTTACCTCCCCGGTGTCCAAATTTCAGTTTGTAGGTTTTCCCTCCCAAGGCCAACGCCAGCAATTGGTGTCCCAAACAGATTCCGAAGATCGGTTTTTTGCCTATCAATTTTCTGAAATTCTCCACGATGTACTGCAGCGGTTCGGGGTCCCCGGGGCCGTTGGAAAGGAAAATGCCATCCGGATCCAATGCCAGTACGTCCTCAGCACTGGTCACGGCCGGAACAACAGTGAGATCACACCCTCGGCCAGCCAAGCAGCGCAATATATTCGTCTTAATGCCAAAATCATAGGCAACGACACGGAACCGAGGATTTTCGGCAGGCCAAGTGTAGGTCTCAGTCACAGTGACGGAGCGTACATAGTCGCTTCCTTCCATAGGAGGATGCTCGTGTACTTTCCGTCCTAACGACTGCAGATCGAAATCATCCCTGGAGATAATACCGCGCATGGCTCCCCCCTCACGAATGTGGCGAACCAGGGCACGCGTATCGATCTCGGCAATACCCGGAATGGAATTTTCTCTGAGGTAGTCATCCAAGGTTTTCTCCCCTCTCCAGTTGCTAAAAATCGGGCTGCACTGGCGCACGACAAAGCCTTCCACAAAGGGCTTTCGCGACTCGTCGTCCTCTGAATTGATCCCATAGTTCCCAATCTCCGGCTGAGTCATCACCACAACTTGGCCGGCATAGGAAGGGTCGGTCAAAACCTCCTGGTAGCCTGTCATGGAAGTGTTGAAGACCACTTCCCCCAGGCACTCCCCTTCCACCCCAAACCCAAGGCCTTCAAACAACGTTCCATCTTCCAGATAAAGAAGTGCTTTTTGCGTTTTCATATGACTAGAATCTAGAATCCAGAATCCAGAATCCAGAAGTCAGAATTCAGAAGCCAGAATGCTGACCACCTGACCGCCTGACCTAATGTTGTCTCTTGCTCGTTGGTCAGCCGGTCAGCCTTTCGCTTGTCCGCAGACTTATGAGTTTTCCATCTCGCCTTCTGAATTCTGGATTCTGGATTCTGGATTCTGTTCCCCTCAGTGAATCAATCCTAGCTTTGACAAAGGCCAGTAACGAAAGATGGCTTCACCGAAGATGTTCTCTTTTGGAACACAGCCCCAGTTTCGACTATCGTTACTGGAGCTTCGGTGGTCTCCCAGCACAAAGAAATAATTGGGAGGCACAACCTCGGGGGGATAAGATTCATAGTCGAAATATTCCGGTGGAATGTAAGTCTCCGCTAACCTTTCCCCATTGATATAAACAACTCCCGACCGGATCTCAACCGTTTCACCCGGAAGACCAATCACTCGCTTGATGAAGGACTTTGTCAGGTCCCTCGGAGGCCAGAAAACAACAATGTCTCCTCGTTCGATGTTTGAAAAATGATAGACGAATTTGTTTACAAAGATTCGGTCCTGTGCTCGGAGTTTAGGCTCCATGCTGGTGCCTTCCACTTTCACCGGCTGCACAATGAAAATCACTATCAAAACCGCGGTCAGCGCCGCAAAAAAGATGTCTCTCACCCAACCTTGAAGCTCTCGAAAGAGAGACAAAGGATCCTCTGTAGTCCCTTTTTTTTCGCTGGACTCAACTGTCCGACCAGGAAATAAATCCCGCTGCACCGACATCGTGCGCTACTCCTGTCCTCTCTAAATCGGAGTTAACTCCGAAACGGATAACAGTCTTTCCTGCTTTCGTGCTGTCGTGCTTTCGTGCTGTCGGTCGCCTGAGGAGGACGCCACGACAGCACGAAGGCACGAAGGCACGAAAACACGAAAGCACGAAGTCTGTCACGCATTTCGGAGTTACGTGTGCAACCAAGCATTGTAGATAACATATTTGGAAAACCGAAAACAACCGTTTTGTCCGCTTTTATCCGCTGTTCGTACTACCTTCGTCTTGTTACACTCCCGGGGTTTATGACTCTTGCAGCCCGAAAAAAGTTGCAATAGGCAGAAAAAGTTTGATTCATCTTTTGCAGAAATTTCCCTTGTGGACGGTCGGACTGTTGAGCCAGAATCAGTGAGGACTGATTACTGAAACCATTCAGTAATCATGCGGAGGAGTGAGCATTGGCACTGTTCATTGCAAAGGAAGTCTTTTTGACGAAGGGTGTAGGCAAGCACCAGGAAAAGCTAACCAGTTTCGAGATGGCTTTGCAAAATGCCGGTATCGCTGCTTTTAACATCGTTCGGGTTTCCAGTATCTTTCCGCCTCACTGCAAGTTAATCTCGAAAAAACAAGGATTGAAAAAGCTCAAACCGGGTCAAATCGTCTTTTGTGTCATGAGCGACGCGGCCACCGACGAGCCAAACCGTCTCATTGCGGCAGCTGTCGGTATCGCCATGCCCAAGGATGCCAACCAGTATGGCTACCTCAGTGAACATCATAGTTACGGACAAACAGAAAGGGTTGCTGGAGATTACTCTGAAGATATCGCCGCCGAGATGCTGGCGATAACCTTGGGAGTCGATTTTGACCCTTCTCAAAGTTGGGACGAGAAAAGAGAGCTCTGGCGAATCTCAGGTCAAATTGTCAGAACCAGAAACATCACCCAATCGGCGATAGGTGACAAAGACAGATTGTGGTCCACGGTTGTAGCCTCAGCCGTCTTTGTCCCCGGAGAATAGCCACCCTCAAACCTCGATAATTTCCTTTTCCTTTTGATCTGCCAACACGTCAATCTCTTTGATGTGCTCGTCGGTAATTTTCTGCACTTCACCTAGAGCATGGTATTCCATGTCTTCGGAAATTTCTTTCTCTCTGAGTAACCTTTTGAGCTTCTCGTTGGCATCTCGACGAATGTTGCGGATGGCGGTACGGTGATCCTCGGCAACTTTTCCCACCTGTCTCGCCAAAGATTCTCGCCTTTCTTGAGTCAGTGCAGGAATCGGAATACGAATGATCCGACCGTCACTAGAAGGATTCAGGCCAAGATCGGAAGCCAGGATGGCCTTTTCAATGTTATGAATCTGGGAAGTATCCCAGGGCTGAACGGTGATTAGGCTGGGTTCCGGAACATGCAGGGTAGCAAGCTGGTTGATGGGAGTTCGGCTACCATAATAGTCCACACTAACGTGGTCCAGAAGATGAACTGAGGCTCGTCCTGTGCGAATTCCCGCCAGCTCCCTGGTTAGGTCTTCCAAGGTTTTTTGCATTCGCTGCTTTGTCTCTGAAAGGATCTCTTTGATCATAGGTAGGGGGTCAGGTATGGGATTTTGGCATTTCGCCACTTTTGGGCGAAATGCCAAAATCCCATACCTGACCCCGAATCCCCCCGGGGCTAGCTGGCGATGATTGATCCCACATCTCGCCCCATCACCGCCTCTTTGATATTTCCTTCACGGCGCAAGTTGAAAACGATGATGGGAAGCCCATTGTCCATGCACAAGGAAATGGCGGTGGTATCCATTACCCTCAGACCTTTCTCCAATACTTGCAAATAGGTTAGCTTCTTAAAAAGCTTGGCCTTCTGGTTCTCTGACGGGTTGGAGTCGTACACCCCATCCACCTTCGTGGCCTTTAAAATCACCTCTGCTTTGATCTCCATGGCTCTCAAAGCGGCGGCTGTGTCGGTGGAAAAGTAAGGGTTACCGGTCCCTGCCGCCAAGATGACCACCCTCTTTTTTTCCAGGTGACGAATTGCTCTCCTTCGGATGAAAGGCTCTGCCACCTCAGCCATTTGGATGGCACTTAGTACCCGAGTATAAATGCCATTCTTCTCCAGAGTACCTTGCAGAGCGAGGGCGTTAATCACAGTGGCCAGCATACCCATGTAATCCCCGGTAGCTCGATCAAAGCCGGCTTCGCTGACCTTGACACCACGTATGATATTTCCTCCCCCAACAACAATGGCAATTTCAACGCCGAGTTCATAGACTTCTTTGATCTCGCGGGCGATGTTCTGCATCATCGACGGGTCCGCCCGGGATTCTTGAAAACCCATGAGGGCCTCCCCGCTGAGTTTGATGAGGACTCTCTTGTATCGAGGCTTTTCGATTTCGACAGGTTCCATGACCACGGTTTGCTTTTCCCCCACCGCTCCTCCTGTCATACTACCTTTTTCCTGCAGTAAAAAGTGTGAAGGCTTCTTATTCCCCGACCTTAAAGCGAGCGAACCGTCTCGTTGAGATATTCTCTTTGAAGGTCGCAATCTTGGACTTTATCAATTCCTCAACGGTCAGCTCGGGACCCTTAATAAACGGCTGCTCGTACAGGCAGACTTCAGAATAATATTTATTGAGCTTTCCTTCAACTATTCTGTCCACAACTTTTTCAGGTTTTCCTGCAGCGAGCGCCTGCTTACGGTAGATCTCTCGTTCTTTTTCCACTTCTTCCTGGCTAACATCTTCGCGCCGGACATAGGAGGGATTTGCAGCGGCGATTTGCATGGCAATATCGCGGACCAATTCTTGAAATTCCTCAGTACGTGCGACAAAGTCCGTTTCGCAGTTCACTTCCACCAGAACTCCTAACTTTCCTCCGGCGTGGATATATTGACCGATAATCCCTTCCCGAGTTTCCCGAGCTGCTCTTTTCTCCGCAGCCGCCAGACCTCGCTCTCGAAGAATGGTGATGGCTTTCTCGAAATCGCCTTGTGCCTGGGCAAGGGCCTTTTTACATTCCATCATTCCAGCACCAGTCTGATCTCGTAGTTCTTTTACCTGTTGCGCGGTAATAGCCATGAATTTCCTCCCTGTGCGCGGTAAGATGGCGGGATTTTAAGATTTGGCCTTGACCTTCGCTGCGTCCTTTTCAGGCTCAGGCGAAGCGCCGGCACCGGCAGATGACTTTTTAGAAGCGCTCTTTTTACTGCCTTCCGACTTGGCCTGGCGCTTACTGGTCTTGGTCTTTGGGGGAGTGCTCTTTTTCTTTTTGGTTGCTGTCTTCTGGGACTTTGCCTTAGATTTCTCTTTTTTGGCCCCTTTAGCCGCTTTTGTCTTTTTCGTCTCCCCTTTGGATTTTTTCGCCTGTGCCTTCCTTCTGGGTTTCCTGGCTTTTTTCTCTTCTTCCTTCTCTTTTTTCATCTCCTGGACCGGGGCGGGTTCCTCCTCTTTTTCTTCTTCACCAGAGTCGACGGATTCGGCGGCTTTAAGGGCCACGGACTTCTCCCCCACCTCGGCTTCCTTTTCTTCCTCAGCGGCAATCTTCTTTTCAGCAGGCACTGCTGATGTCGCTTCAGCTTTCACTTCAACAGCCCTCTTGGCAGCCTCCTTCGCTTCCCTGGCTGCTTCGCGCTGAGCTGCCTCCTTTGCAGCTCTCTCCCGAGCGTCTTTCGTTTCAGCTTCCACACGAGCTTCGTATATGGCCTTTCCTGCCAGGATGGCGTCGGCAATAGTTTGGGCAAACAATTTCACGGCTCTCAGGGCATCATCGTTGCCCGGAATAACGTAGTCGATTAAATCTGGATCACTGTTGGTATCGACAACGGCAATGATGGGGATCTTGAGCTTGGAAGCCTCTTTGACAGCAATATCCTCTTGATTTGAGTCCACCACAAACAGAGCATCGGGACACCGATTCATTTCTTTGATGCCCCGCAAATTCTTCTCCAATCGTTTCCTTTCACGTTCCAATCGCGCCACTTCTTTCTTTGACAGCTTTTCGTAAAAGCCGTTGTCCCTCATGGACTCGAGTTCCTGATAGCGTTTGATGCTGTTCTGAACAGTGGAAAAATTAGTGAGAAGTCCGCCTAACCACCGATTGTTCACGAAGTACATGCCACAGCGACAGGCTTCCTCCTCGATCGTCTCCTGAGCCTGACTTTTTGTCCCAACGAAAAGAACCGTTTTGCCCTGGGCCGCTAAATGGGTAACAAAGTTGACCGCTTCCTTAAAGAGCCTGAGTGTTTTTTGCAAGTCAATGATGTGAACACCATTGCGCTGCCCGAAGATATAAGGTTTCATTTTTGGGTTCCAGCGACCAGTCTGATGCCCAAAATGAACCCCAGCCTCCAGCAATTGTTTGATCGAGATTGCTGCCAAACAGTGCCTCCTGAATTATCTCTTAGAAAATTGAAATCGCTTTCTGGCGCCCGGCTGACCGTACTTCTTCCTCTCCTTCATTCTTGGATCGCGAGTCAGAAAACCAGCCTTCTTCAACTTCTGACGCGACTCGGCGTCAAACTGCAATAACGCACGGGAAATACCGAGCTGGACCGCTCCCGCCTGTCCCGAATAACCTCCGCCGCTGACATTGACGTACACATCAAACTTCTCCAGACTATCCGTAAGAACAAGCGGCTGCGTAACGATCATGCGTTGTGTTTTGTTTTTGAAGTACTCTTGAAAATCGGTGTGGTTCACCACAATCTGACCGGTGCCCGGCATCAAGAAAACTCTAGCCGTGGAGGTCTTCCTTTTACCGGTTCCGTAGTATTGAACTTTATCCAACGGTTTCTCTCCTCAAAATGTCAGGGGCTCAGGTTTCTGCGCTCGATGTGGATGCTCACTTCCAGCGTAGACCTTGAGTTTCTTCAACGTTCTTCGCCCCAATTTATTCTTGGGAAGCATCCCTTTGACGGCCAGTTTCACCAGCCTCTCAGGATGCTTGTCTCGCAGTTCTTTGGCCGTGATTTGCTTGAGGCCACCCGGATAGCCGCTGTGGGAATAATAATTCTTCTTTTCCCACTTCTTCCCAGTGAGCTTGACCTTGTCTGCGTTGACGACGATGATGAAATCGCCCGTCTCTAGAAAATCAGTATACCATGGCTTCCCCTTGCCCATTAGAATGGAGGCAATGCGAGAAGCCAAGCGCCCTAAGACTTGCCCTTCTGCGTCAACTACATACCACTTCCTTTCGATTTCGTCCACCTTGGGTAAGTATGTTTTCATAAACAATTGCCCTGCACTCTTACTGCGCACAACAAAAAAGCAAACGCAAAAAATACAAGAAGCACCGAGCAGTGTCAAGGTTCCAGACCTCGGAAACTCCGGGACCCGAAGAGCCACAGACCACAACTGAAAACTGACAACTGACAACTGACAGCTGACAACTCAACTGACAGCTGACAACTGACAGCTGTCAGCAGTCCGCTTGTTGACAAGGTCGCCACAAATGCAGGATCATTCAAGGAGGGTTGTGTAGTGGAAAACCTGTTAGAAAATTGTGGAAAATATCGACTGAGCTGTGCAAAAGTGTCACACCACAAGGGTATGGTAAGCGAGGTTCGGCGCTCGGGCGAGTCTTATAGGGCTTAGGCTTATGGGGCTTAGTGTATTGTTTAGGCGAAAAGCAGAAAATCTAGTAGGGGTGGATATTGGTTCCTCCGCCGTCAAGATCGCCCAGGTCAAGCAAAAGCGCAGAAATTCCTACCAGCTGGAGGCCCTCGGTTTACAGCCTCTGCCGGAGGGAACGATTGTCGACGGGCTCATTGTTTCCAAAGATCCGGTCGTCGACGCCATCCAGCGGATCTTCGAATCGCAGAACATTCAACAAGATCAAGTAGCAACCGCCATCTCGGGTCAGTCGGTGATCGTCAAAAGAGTAACGCTTCCGGTTGAAAGTGACAAGGAGATTGGTGAATCCATTCAATGGGAGGTGGAGCAGTATATCCCCTTTGATACTTCACAGGTTAACCTGGATTACCACACACTGGGCCCGACTTCCGAGGGTAACCAGACAGAAGTCATCCTAGTTGCCGCCAGGAGAGACAAAATTGAGGATCAGGCCGGCGTCATTTCCATGGCCGGCAAAACTCCTATGGTCGTGGATGTGGATGCCTTTGCAATTCAAAACGTCTATGAGGTGAACTACCAACCCGAACCAGAGACCGTCGTAGCCCTCTTAAACATCGGCGCCTCTGTTCTCAATGTCGGCATTGTCAGAGGAACTGAATTCGTTTTCACACGTGACATCGGGATCGGCGGTTATCAATACACTGAGGCCCTAAGAAAAGAGTTAGGTTTCTCCTATGAGGAGGCTGAAAAATACAAAAGAGGCGAAGTATTCTTGGACGAGCTCAAAGAGACGGCCGGAACCATCGTACAGTCCGTTTCCGAAATCCTGGCTCTGGAAGTGCAGAAAACTTTTGACTATTTTAGATCTACAACTCGATATGAGAACATACAGAGAATTTACATCAGTGGTGGCGCCAGTCAAACAGAAGGCTTGCGGGCCTACTTGGAAGAAACTTTTCAGTTACCCGTCGAGTTCCTCGACCCGTTTAAGCACATTCGTGCCGACGAAAGTGCTTTGGCGTCCGGACTTTTCAATGAACGCGCCACAGACTTCGCAGTGGCGGTTGGTTTAGCTTTGAGGGCCCCTAAAGACCGATGATAAGAATCAACCTCCTGCCCACACTTGAGGCTTTTGAAAAAATCCCGATTCAGATTTACGCCGGCCTGGCAGTGATCGCTCTGGGTTCAGTAGTTCTGGGTGGCTGGTACTGGCAGTCGTACACTAACATAACGGAGAAAGAACAGGTGGAGAGCCAGCTGACGCAGGAAAGCCTACGACTGGATGCAATCCTAGTTCTAGTTAAGGTCAGTGAGTTTGAGGCAAGGAAAAAGTCGCTGCAAGACCGGATTTCGGCCATCGACTTCCTGCGGGAAAACCAAAAAGGGCCGGTGGAGCTGATGAACACCGTCATTGCCAGCATACCGGACAATCCTCCCGGATTGTGGCTGTCAAGCCTGGTGCAGAGAGGAAACAATATCAGCCTTGAAGGACGGGCTTTTGACGTACCCTTTATTGCCGACTTTATAGCGACTTTAAACGACAGTCCGACCTTCAAATTCGTCGAACTCCAGTTTTGGGAGCAGGAGGAGGCGGGAAATATTAGATTTCAACTGAATTGTCAGACTGAGGTGGAGACCGAATGATTCGGAAGATTGCCCAATTACCCCAGCAGCAGCAAATCCTGGTTGCCGTCTTGGCCGCGGGCGCACTCTTTGCCGTCTGGTACTACGTTGTCCAGCCCATGGGTGGGCGAGTCGAAGAGTTGGAAGCTGACATTAAGGAATTAACCGTCAAAGTTGAAAAGGGACAGGAGATAGAAGCTCAACTTCCTCAATTCCAACAGGAAGTTCAGGAGCTAGAGCAAAGGCTGGCCCAGCGGAAGCAGGCCTTACCTGACCAAAAGGAAACGGCTGAAATCGTCCGTCGGGTTGAGGAGTTAGCCGTGGAGTCCAATCTCGACATCAGGAGCTTTACGCCCCAGGCGACAGTCAACAAGGATTTTTACGAAGACTGGCCAATTCGAATCTCACTGGAAGGAAACTACAATAACCTGGGACTTTTCTTCCAAAAAGTGGCTCAATTCGAGCGAATCATCAATGTCGACGACATTCAAATCAGAGCGCTTACCAACACCACGAGCCGAGATCGAACCATCTCGGCAACCTGTACGGCCACCACTTTCGTGTTTCTCGAAGAAGAAGAAGAAGAGGCAGGCTAATAGGGATGGAAAGAGCACAGAAATTGCTCCTCATTTGGGCTTTTTGTACTATGGCTCTGCAATTGCAGCTTCAGGCTCAAGCCTATGATTCCAGAGGAAAGCTAGATCCCTTTATCGACCTGAATCAGCTGCTTAGTCAAGACCAGCCCCAAGTCTTGAGCGAACTTCCTCCTCTTAGTCAGAGGCCTCCAGGCTTGGCCGGATTGGCGATTTCTGAGGTCATCGTCACCGGGATGGCAATCGGCAAAGAGTCTAAAGTCGTCCTCCTGAGGGGCATTGACAATTTCACTTATTTGGCCCGCGAGGGTAATAAGCTATTTAATGGCTATGTGTCGAACATTTCCGAGGAAGGCGTGGTCTTCATCCAGGAACTTGTCGACACACGAGGAAATAAGGAAACCACCAAGATCGTCAAACGACTGTATACAGAAGAAGATTAGGAGTGAGCATGAGCAGTAGAAAAAACCCTTTCTTAAAGAAAGGCCTATCTCCATTATTGTGCCTTATCATCGGTTGCTCTTCTTCACTTTACGCGGCAAGCTTAAGTCCCGAAACAAGCGCTCCGGTCAAATCACCGGTGGCACAGGAGAGTCCATTCGAGGGTGAGCCCGTCTCATTGAAAGTGGTCGGGATTTCCGTCGTCGATTTCTTCAGAACCATCTCCGAGTTGAGCGGCTTGAACTTTTTGATCGACCCTGATGTCTCCGGATCACTCACACTCAATGTCGAACAGGTGCCTTGGGACCAGCTCTTTGACGCGGTTCTCCAGAGTCAGGGACTAGCCAAAAAGATCGAGGGCAATCTGGTGCGCATCTCCACCCGAGGGAAGTTAAAACAGGAACAACAAGAAGAACAGGAAATGAAACAGGCCCGGCTTGAGGTAGTAGACACAGTTACGCTCAGTAGGCGTCTTAATTACGCCACCGGCTCCGAGATCATGCCCACTTTGCAGCCGCACCTGAGCGGTCGCGGCGCGATGAATGTCGATAGCCGCACCAACACCCTGATCATTACCGACGTTCCAAGTGGCCTTGAAAAGGTTACCGGGTTGCTTGAAATCCTGGACGTCGCCGAAAAACAAGTCGAAATTGAGGCTCGCATCATCGAGGCTTCGACGAACTTCGCCCGTGCACTTGGCGCTCAACTGGGCTTCGGAGTGGGGGCAAGGTCCTTCGACCAGCTCGTCGACCCTCCGGAAATCCTGAGCGAGGTGGGACCGGGCGCTCGGCGGTTGGGAGGGTTTCTCGGGTCCATGGTTAACAACCCGGCGCCCGGAGGGACCACCATCGCCGGGATATCAATGGGATCATTGCTTGACACCGTTCGCCTGGATGCCATCGTCACAGCAGGAGAAAGGGAAGGCGAAGCGCGAATTTTATCCAAGCCGCGTGTCACCGCACAGAACAACGCTGAAGCCATCATCGTTCAGGGTTCCCGGATCCCTGTTCCAGTGCAGCAGAATTTTACCACCACCGTGCAGTTTCAAACGGCAGCCTTGCAGCTTACCGTCACACCTCGAGTGACAAACGTCCAAACCATCTTGTTGAACATCCGCGTAGAAAACAACATACCTGACTTTAGTAGGACCGTCCTGGGGATCCCTGCCATTCAGACCAGTGAATCTGCAACCCAAGTCCTGGTTCCAGACGGGGGAACGACAGTGATTGGTGGCATCTTCATAGAGTCCAAGACCGAACAAGAGGACCGGGTTCCCGGTCTCGGAAAGATCCCCGTTCTTGGACACCTCTTCAAGACCCAGAGCCGGTCTAGAGACACCCGGGAAATCATTTTTTTCATTACCGCCCGCATCAAACAGTGACTTGCTCGACTTTGACACTCGATACAGGCGCTGGCTTCGCCGCTTTGAAACTCATCGCCTGGATGGTTTTTTAGTTACTCATCCGCCGAATCTATCCTACCTCTTCAACTTTACGGGTTCGACCGGCTTGGCTTGCTGCCTGTCTGAGGAGAGCTACCTTATTGTTGATTCCCGCTACATCGAGCAAGCGTCCTCCCAATGCATCAACTGCCATCCGATGCTGGCCGAGAAATCTTTGGAGGACGCTCTTAGAGCTTTTCTTCGCAGCCGCGACCGATTCAATGGCCACAAAACGAGAATCGGTATTGAAGCCAAACGTGTGTCCTACGATTTCATGCTTCGGATCCAATCCTGGGAGACACAGATTGAGTGGATCCCCACCAGAGATCTCATTGAGGAGATTCGAATGATCAAAGACACTGCAGAAACACAGATCATCGAGCAGGCTTTTCAGATTGCTCAGCATGCCTATGGACGATTGGTGGACAAAATCCGCTCCGGGATGCAGGAAATCGAAGTGGCCGGCATCCTCGAATTCGAGCTCCGTAAAGCAGGAGGTGAAGGACCTTCCTTTGAAACCATTGTTGCCTCAGGCCCACGGTCTTCGCTTCCTCACGGCTCGGCTACAGCGAAAAGGATTGAATCAGACGAGCTGGTACTAATCGACTTTGGCGTGAAGTACCATGGCTATTGCAGTGACCTCACGCGTATTTATCTATCGTCGAATGCGAAGCGGCCGGAGATCTATCAAGTGGTTAAAGAGGCCCAGAACAAGGCTCTTTCCCTGATTAAACCTGGAGTCCTTTCATCAGAGATCAATGCCGCGGCTCGAAAGGTGATCGGAGATCAGGGCTATGGAGATTATTTCGGCCACAGCACCGGTCACGGTCTTGGTCTGGAGGTGCACGAGCTACCAACCATATCGGCGCATCGGCCTCGCGAGATCCGAGAGGGGATGGTTTTCACTGTGGAGCCTGGAATCTACTTGCCCCGCCAATACGGTGTCCGTCTTGAAGACGCCGTCCTGGTTACTAACAACGGTTGTCGCTTACTGTCTGACCGAGATACCTAACAGAAGGGGGTGAGAATTCAGAATTCAGAAGTCAGAATTCAGAAGTCAGAATTCAGAATTCAGAATTCAGAAGTGAGAACCCAGAAGCTCTCAGGAGTCACGGTGCAAACAAGGGAAGCCATGTGTAAAGCTCCGATCCAGTGCCAGATCGCACAGTAAGTTCGACATGCAATGTTAAGTCTTCTGGATTCTGGATTCTGGATTCTGGATTCTGACTTCTGGATTGACTAATCAGCGCCGAGCAACCACAATGAGCCCTGCGTTCTTCCAAATATACGCTTGCTGTAACCGTTGAAGAAGATCAGGGAGAATCGATGAACATCAAAGAGATCAGAGAACTGATCGAGTTGATCGAAGGATCAGCTATTGAAGAATTCGAGATGGAGAGATCCGGCGTACGAATACGCATCAGGAAAACGCTCCCCGCTCCAAGAGCAGGAATTGTGGAATCGGCACAGCAAACTTCAACTGACACCTCAGAGAAGACCCCTACCGAGGAGCCACCGAAGAAAGACGAAGAAAACTACCTCTTTAAGGCCCCCATCGTGGGAACCTTCTATATTACCCCTAAACCGGATGCCCAACCCTATGTCAAAGTGGGAGATCATGTTACCAAGGGTACTGTCTTATGCACTATTGAAGCTATGAAAATTTTCAACCAAATTGAATGCGATATAGAAGGAGAAATCATCAAAATCCTGGTCGAGAATGGGCAACCCGTCGAGTATGGCCAACCTTTGTGTGAAATCCGGCTGACAAGCTGAACCCATGTTCAGAAAAGTTCTTATTGCGAATCGTGGTGAGATCGCTCTGCGCATCATCTGTGCCTGCAAGGAATTGCAGGTACGGACAGTAGCGGTCTACTCGGAAGCAGACCGCCACTGTGTTCACGTCCGCTTTTCTGACGAAGCCGTTTGCATTGGACCCGCCAAGAGTTACGAAAGCTATCTGAACATCCCTAGTATCATCAGCGCAGCGGAAATAACTAACGTGGATGCCATCCATCCAGGATATGGCTACCTGGCTGAAAGCTCCTATTTTGCGGAGGTGTGTGAAACATGTGGCATCAAATTCATCGGCCCTCCTCCAGCCGTGATCGAACTCATGGGAGATAAGGTACTCGCTAAAAAGAAAATGTGCGAAGCAGGTCTACCCATCATTCCCGGCACCGGCATTATCAAGGACACAGGTGCGGAACTGGAGGGGATTGCCGAAGAGGTGGGTTATCCCCTGATCATCAAAGCGGTCGCAGGAGGAGGAGGACGAGGAATGCGAGTGGTGACCAAATCCGAGCAGCTGCGTAATGCCCTGGCAACCGCCCAATCAGAGGCTGAGAGCGCGTTTGGCAGCTCCGATGTCTACATCGAGCGCTATCTGGACAACCCTCGCCATATTGAGTTTCAGATTCTGGGGGACCAGCACGGTAATGTTGTTCACTTGGGAGAACGTGAATGCTCCATTCAACGCCGGCACCAAAAGCTGATCGAAGAATCTCCAAGCCCCATTGTCTCCGAGGAACTCCGACAGGACTTGGGCCAGAGGGTGGTTCAAGCAATGAAAGCGATCAACTATCAAAATACTGGGACGGTAGAATTTCTTTTTGACCAAGAAGATCACTACTACTTCATAGAAATGAACACTCGAGTTCAAGTGGAGCATCCAGTCACGGAGATGGTTACAGGATTGGACATCGTCAAGGAACAATTGCGCATTGCAGCTGGGGAGAAGCTGGGCTTTGCCCAGCAGGATGTCCTTTTCCGTGGACACAGTCTAGAATGCCGGATCAATGCGGAGTGCCCGGAAACCTTTGCACCCTCTCCCGGCAAGATCACTGCCTACCATCCGCCGGGCGGTCCCGGCATTCGAATCGATTCTGCTGCTTACACTGACTATGTGGTTTCCCCCCACTACGATTCCTTGATCGCCAAGCTGATTGCATATGGCGTCAACCGACAAGAAGCTCTGGCCCGCTTGAATCGAGCTTTAGATTTGTTCGTCATAGAAGGTATTGAAACCAGCATTCCGCTGCATAAGAAAATCATCAACCATCCCGATTTCATCAAAGGCCAATTTGGCACTTCGTTCTTAGGTCAACTGCGTTCTTAAACTCGGGCTCATGAGAGAAAATCGTTCCAACCGAGGTGTTTGGGGATCAAAAATTGGATTCACCTTGGCGGCGGCAGGATCTGCCATCGGCTTGGGAAATATTTGGCTATTTCCGACAGTAGCGGGACAGAACGGCGGGGCTGCCTTCGTTTTAATTTATGTGGGTTGTGTGCTTCTAATTGGTGTTCCAGTTATGATCGCGGAGCTTTCTCTGGGTCGGAGAGCGCAAAGTGATCCGGTGGGTACCTTTAAATCGCTTGCCCCAAAAACATGGTGGAAAGCCGTGGGCGCCCTCGGAGTTTTTACCGGGTTCATGATCCTCAGTGCCTATACCGTAGTGGCGGGATGGACCGTGAAATATATTCTAATTACCGTTAGTGGCCAATTTGCCGGGGCCAATCCGGAAAGCATTGGGAGGATCTTTACAGAGTTTGTGGGAGATGGTTTCGCTGTCCTTTTGTATCACTTCGTCTTCATGGCGCTGACTGTCTGGATCGTCATTGGCGGTATTGAAAAAGGGATCGAAAAAGCCACCAAGATCCTTATGCCGCTCCTGTTTGGTCTTCTCCTCCTTTTAGTTCTTCGTTCCGTCACGCTTCAGGGAGCCGTAGAGGGTGTGACTTTTTATCTGTACCCGGATTTCAGCAAGGTCACTTTCGGCGTCATCATGGCTGCTCTGGGTCAGGCTTTTTTCTCCCTCAGTCTGGGGATGGGAGCCATGATTACCTATGGAAGTTACCTTTCCAGAAATGACAATTTGGTCTCCAGTGCACTTTACGTCAGCCTTGCCGACACCCTGATTGCTTTCTTGGCCGGATTTGCCATCTTTCCGGCCCTTTTTTCGGTTTCCGGCCTCTCGCCGACAGAGGGCGCTTCGCTAATTTTTCTCGTCCTCCCCAACATCTTCAATGCGATCCCCCTGGGACAGCTGTTCGGGGCTGCTTTTTTCTTCCTCTTGGCCATTGCTGCTTTGACTTCAACCATTTCCCTTCTTGAAGTGGTAGTGGCCTATTTGATTGACCAGCTGCAATGGCAGAGAAAGCTGGCGGCTTTACTGGTGGGCTCTTCCGCTTTCCTGTTGGGAATCCCCAGTGCACTGAGCAATGGCTCAGTCAGCTTCCTTTCCCAATTGTGGAAGTCCAGCCAAGAGACACTCTCATTGATGGACCTGGTCTTTCTTTACTTTGGGAAGATTTCTCTGGCAGTCGGAGCCCTTTTAATCTGCCTTTTTGTGGGCTGGAAGTGGGGTATTCGCAGTGCCCTGAAAGAGATTCGCTCCGGTTATCCCTCCTTTGCACTGGCACCGCTCTGGACCTTTTTAGTTCGCTATGCGTGTCCGGTTGCTATCGCCATCATCCTAGCCAGCTATTTTAGATCTTGATGCAACACCTCCAGCTGGGAAAGCTATATCCCATTACCGATTCCAAGAACCTCAATGGTCTCAGTCATACCGAGTTGGCCAGTCATTTTCTTCACGCAGGCGTGCGTTTTTTCCAGGTGCGTGAAAAGAGCCTTTCCGATTCCCTACTGTACGAACAACTCCTCAAGATCAAAACTCTGTGTGAGCCTCTGGGAGCTCAATTTCTGATCAATGATCGGGTGGATCTCGCTTTAGCTGTAGGAGCAAACGGGGTTCATCTGGGCCAAGACGATCTACCGGTCAAAGTGGCACGCAGGTTGTTAGGAAAGGATGCCATCATCGGCCTTTCCACGCACAATCGCCGCCAATTTCTACAAGCTCAGTCCCAAGATATCGACTACGTCGCCATCGGGCCCGTTTTCTCCACCTCCACAAAACAGACGAAAGATCCACCCTTTGGGGTCGATGCTCTCCGGGGGCTGATCCCGGAGAGTCAGCACCCAGTGGTGGCGATCGGAGGAATCTCTTTGCAAAAGGCTCCTGAGGTGTGGGCAACAGGTGCGTATTCAGTGGCAGTGATTTCCGATATTTTGAATTGCCCCCATCCAGCGGGTCGGCTGTCCCAGTATCTAGCCTTAGCCAAGGAGAGTAACGAGTGAGCGCCAAGGAGCAATTTACCTCTCGCTGGGGGTTGATTATTTCGGTGATTGGTATTGCCGTCGGCACAGGAAACATCTGGAGGTTTCCCCGTATTGCTGCTGCCAATGGAGGAGGGGCTTTCCTGTTACCTTGGATAATCTTCCTCTTTCTTTGGAGCATCCCCTTGATCATGACTGAGTTTGCCATGGGCAAACTGACCCGTTACGGCACTATTGGCTCTTTCGCAGTGGTCATGGGGAAAAGATTTGCCTGGATGGGGTCCTTTGTCGGTTTCGTCGCCACCGCGATCATGTTCTACTATTCGGTTGTCGCGGGATGGTGTATTCGTTATCTTTTCCTGGCGGGCACCGGGCAGCTGCTGCAGGCGACCGACCACGAGATCACCTGGACTACCTTTGTCGAATCAGGCTGGCAGCCCATTCTTTTCCACTTCATCGCCATCTCGATTGGAGCGTTTGTTGTTCAACGGGGTGTGGTCAATGGAATTGAAAAGGCAAATCGCTTTCTGATTCCTGTTTTGTTAGGTGTGATCATCGTTTCGGCCATTCGTGCTGTCACTTTACCTGGCGCGTCCCAAGGTTTGGCTTACCTCTTTACCCCCGATTTCAATGCTCTACTGGACTACAGAGTCTGGCTGCAGGCGTTGACCCAAAACGCCTGGGACACTGGTGCGGGCTGGGGATTGATTCTGACTTATTCAGTTTACATGCGGGAAAGAGAGGATGTGCCGCTCAATGCGGCGCTGATCGGATTGGGCAATAATTCTGTCTCGCTACTGGCTGCCATCACAGTTTTCTCAACAGCTTTTGCCATGATTCCCGATCAGGCGGCGGAAGTAATTAGCAGGCCGGGTCCCGCCAACACCGGCCTGACCTTCATCTGGATTCCACGGCTCTTCGCCCAAATGCCAGGTGGCACCTTGTTCTCCGCCTTCTTCTTCCTGGCGCTGACATTTGCCGCCTTGAGTTCATTGATCTCTATGATCGAGCTTTCCACCCGCATACTGATGGACATGAAAATGGCCCGCCGTTCTGCTCTGCTGACCGTCTATGCGACGACCTTAGTACTTGGTATCCCCTCGGCACTGAGTCTGGATTTCTTTCTCAATCAGGATTGGACATGGGGAATTGCACTAATGGTCAGTGGCGCCTTCATTGCAATCGCCGTCCTGAAGTTTGGCGTCGAACGCTTTCGAACCACGCAGATCAATTCCTCGGGCAGTGATATCCAAATCGGAAGGTGGTACAATCACGTGATCCGCTACGCCATTCCCGCACAAGTGATTATTTTGATCACCTGGTGGTTTACCCAGGTGATTCAGGCTGATCCCGACAAATGGTGGAAATTCTTTGCCACAGAATCGGTGGGGACATGTCTCCTTCAATGGACCCTTGCCATCTTGGTGTTTGTGACCTTCAATCATATTATCGCGGAAAGGACACTTCAGAAGTGAACACCCTGACAATCCTGGTTATGATCCTTGTCATGAGTATCCTCTGGGGAGGATTCCTTTTCTGCCTTATCACCGCGCTTCGCAAGGAGAAGCAGAAGCAGCGATAGAGCACTCCCCCATGAACCTGCTGTTGTTTCAAACCCGCCGCGGACATGCTTACCCCGTGATCGAAACACCTCCACGTTCCAGCACAAGTGCTGCGGAAGACTCGGGAAGATTGAGCCAGATCAAAAAAGGAGTCTACCAGGCTTACCGGAATCTCAGGAATAAACTCGATTACCAGGAAAGACTTTGCTCTCAACTGCGACGCGCTGTTAACTTACGAGTTTACCATCCTTCCACTATGGACACAGTTGAGGCACAAAAAAAGCTTCGCGATTTCCTCAGGTTTCGTTACAGTAAACATAGCCGTTGGCTTTGGATTGACGCTGTTTTGGCCTTCCTGGGGATTTTTTTCACGCCAGTTCCTGGTCCGAACATCTTCTTTTTTTACCCGGCGGCTCGCACTCTCGGACACTATTTTGCCCGAGAAGGCGCTAAACACATTCTGAGCCTTGATACACTATGCTTTCAAAGTGATTCCCTGATGGATGAAATTCAAAATAACCTGGAGAGGCTTGAAAATGTGTCAGATGTACTTGGCAAATTGGAAGAGTGTTACAACCTGCAAAACCTTGAAGCATTCCTGACCCGTCTCAAAGAAAGATGAAAAACAACCAAGATTTCCTCAGACAGGTCGCCATTTTTGCTCCTCTTGCCGATGCGGAAATGGAATCGGTAGCCCAAATGTTCAAGGAACGCCGTTATAAGAGGAATGAGATCATATTCGTTGAGGAAGATACGGGCAAATACATGTATGTTGTTAAGGAAGGACGCGTGAAGGTTTCCCGAATACTGCCTAATGGAAGGGAAACCATTTTGACCTTCCACGAGGCCGGCGACTATTTTGGCGAAATGTCTCTTATTGACGGAGAAACCGCTCCCGCCACCGTGACAGCCGTTGTCCCTACCACTATCCTCTTTATCACCCACCGCGACTTTTCACTTCTGCTCGAGAACCCGAAGGTCAATCGTACACTCCTGGAAATGCTGTGCAAACGCTGTCGCGACGCCTGGGTCCAGATCTCGGTTCTGACTTTTCACCATGCCGATGCCAGGATTCGCGCCGTGCTCTATCATCTGTGCCAAAAGCACGGCAGGAAGACCAATCGTGGGACCAGGATTAACCTTCATCTCACCCATCGTGAATTGTCTGAGATGGCCGGTATATCCCGCGAAACGGCAACCAGGGTGCTGGGACAATTACAAAGTGAAGAGGTTGTAGCCGTCGAGGAAGGTCATTTCCTGATCTCAGATCCTGAGAAACTTGTACAACCTCTCCTCTTCGAGTGAAGAAAACCTCTTCAGTCACTCCTTGGCAACCTTCAATTCTTCTGCCTTTGTGTGATGGTCGTCACCACAGGGCTTTTTTCAGTCCCTGTAGAATGGTGACGTGAAGGCAACAAAACCAAGCCGGAACACCTGTTTAAGGCACGGATGAAAAAACCATTTCTGACAACAAGACAATGGATCTTTCTTCATGTCTATAAAGATCCTGCAAAAAGTAGCCGATAGGTAGCCACACTCTTATGCTAAGTAAATACTCGAATCCGCGGCTGATGAGCTTTACGTTTTGGAGGAAACATCCCCGTCTCAACAGGCGGCGGTATCAGTTCATCGACAGAAAGCAGCAAATTCGCTTTGCTGTCGAGCTTGGGCTTCACGCGTTGCTCTTTCCTATGCTTTTTCTGATTCTGACGCTAGCATCCCCCCTCGCCACCGTGTTGGTTGGTGAGGACGCGGAACATGCGCAACCTCTGCTGCAGCTGTTTGTTGGATTCTGTCTGGAGCACTGGTGGGTAGTGCTTCTTGCTCTTGGCTTTGTCTCGTATGTCAGTGTTTTGTTCAGCCACCGGATTTTTGGTCCTATGCGTCGCTTTGAGAATGCTCTCCTGCAGAAGAAAAACAATCCCCTGGAACCGGTGCGTTGCAGCTTGCGGCAGGGCGATTATTTCCACAAGTTTTCCAAGCTTTTTGAAGAGGTCTTGAACGGATCCCAGGCGGTTGAAGCTCCCGGGCAGATCGTGAAAAAAAAACACACCGGAGCCGAGGAGGTTCACCCCGGGGCCTCCGATGCAACTTGAAAGAACCTCTTTATTACTTTCTGTTCGGAGGGAAAAGGGGAGAGATCACGCTTGGAGGATTGGAGGGTTATGAAACTCCAGTCTAACGGGGGATTTACTCTATTGGAACTGACGATAGTGGTTACCGTTGTGGTGGTTGTAGCGGCCATGGGGGTTCCATCGCTCCGACAGTCCTTAGCTGCCTATCGGCTCAGTGCTTCCGCCAACCTCGTGGCTGCGGAATTGAATGCTGCCCGGACCCTGGCTGTGTCAAGAGCCGGTGAGTGCCAAGTCACTCTGATCGACAACAACACGATACAAATCACCGATCCCAACACTACCCCCCCCAACAACCTCGATAAAGCTCCTCGAACAGCAAAAGACCTGGACTCACAAATTACCTTTACGGATAACACTGTCACGACTCTGGCTAACCCTAGCTCGGCAATTCACTTTTATGGTCGTGGACTTACCCGAGCGGGGGAAATCGTACTTCAAAACGAATTTCTTGAGACCACCAAGATTACCGTGACGGCGGGGGGCAGGGTCAGGATTGAGTAAAGAAAAATGACAACCAAGAAGTCTTCTTCTCGAGGATTCACTCTAATCGAGAGTGTGATCGCCGTGGCTATTCTGGGGATTACAATGCTGGGGCTGATTCAGCTCTTCGCTGTTGCCATACGCCAAAACAGCTTTGTTCGCAATAACACGATGGCGGTAGTGCTAGCGCAGCAAAAGCTGGAAGAGCTCCAGACTGACTACAACAGACAGTTGGAGAACGGAACCCCGCCTGCTGCCTTGACCGGTGACTTGACGGCAGGACTGCATACGTCGGATCCCGTCACGCTGGAATCAGCCGGCGGCAACCGCCAGTTTCAGATAGAGTGGACGGCTACTCCGACCGGTTCATCCATAGAGGTCGAAGTCACAGTTTCTCCAGTAGTGGTCAATAACTTTGAAAGCAAGACTTTGAGGATGACTGCGGTCTTTTCCCCCTAGGCTAAAGTCGCGAGGTGGATATTGGGAACTCCAGGCAGGATCACAATGAGGAGAGCAGAGGAATGATCACCGGTGTGCAACAGAATCAAACAAATGCCCAATCCAGTCTAGAAAGCCGGGGCGTTACTCTCGTAGAAGCTTTAGTCGCCACTGTCGTACTCCTGCTCGTTGCAGGCGCGATTGTCAGCATCCTGTTTCAAAGCCAGAAATCCTATGCCGACCAGCACGATCTGATTGAGGCGAGCGAGATTGCCCGGGCTGCAATGAATCAGATCCAGTCATTTCTGCGTCAAGCGGGAAACGATCCTGAAAATATAGGATTCACTCCCATTACTCTTGACAATCCCAATCAGATCACTATCTATAGTGATGTCACTGGTTCGGTCAGCGAGGGCCCTCAGGCGAAGGGTGAACCTGACGCAAAACTGACCAGCCGGTATGAGCAAGTATCGATCCGTTACAATCCGCCCCCGAACAAACAGCTTTTCATTAACGTCAACGCCTACGACGCCACCAGCAGTGAAGAATTACTGGCGGAGAACATTGCTGATTTTGACCTGGAATACTACGACCTCCAAGGGAATACGACTACAGATGGGAACAAGATCGCCCGGGTTCACATTAAAGTGGTAGCCGAAACCGGCAGTGCCGATCTACAAACGGGTAACGTGAAAGCGATCACTCTCGAATCGGCTGTGATGATACGAAGCCACTCCTATCAGATGTTTCAGTCACAGTAGCGGCGGAACTGAAGGTGGGACGTAAGCGCGATAGCAAGCGCGAAAAGGAGAAAGATCTATGCAAGCCTTAAATGAATTGCCGAATAAGCTTTTATTTTGCGGCTCGGAAAAGGATCGGACACAAGGCCAACGCGGCGTCGCGCTTTTGATTGTAATCATCTGTTCAATCCTGTTGACACTCTTAGGCCTGTCACTGACCTTGTCCACCACCACTGCGTTTGTCATGAGCACCGAATCCGAAGCGCGGGAAAAGGCTTTGCTGATCGCCGATGCCGGCTTTAACCTGGCGAAGGACAGCCTGCGAGCGCAAGAGCTCCCCACTCTCGTCTCCACAACCCAAACTGGAAAACAGTACCTCAGTTATGTGCCCCCAACAGATCCAACGGCGCTGTCCTACTTCAATCGAAACCCGATGCCTCTAGATGAGGCAATTAACATAGACTTCGCCAGCTCGCCCGCTGGGACACCAATAGCGGTCAGCGGCCTGTTGACCCCTCCTGAGGGAGTACCCCTTGGCACGGGACGGTACTTCGCCAGGCTTTCGCCCGGCTCCGGTGATGATGAGGTGGTTCTCCGAGTGATGGGAGTTCAGCGCGTCTCTGGTGCCAACGCCGTCGCCATCATTGAGGCCACCTTAAAGCGCGAGACGTTCCTTGAATTCAGCTCTCCCTTTACGGCTTATGGCCCCAACGTCACTGCAGACTTCAGCGGAAACAGTTTCGACATGGATGGAAACCAGCATGACCCGGATGGAAACCCGATTTCTGGTGATCCCCAGCCCGGCTTCGCCGTTGCTTACAAGGACCCTCCTGGAAACGCGACAACGGCAGCTAACTCGGTGAATAGTTCACTGAGCGGTAAGCAGGAAGACAATATCGTGGGAGCACCTGGAGATTTTGGACCCACCGGACCCTCTATTAAAGACATGACGGATTCCGTCCCGGCAAACTTTTACGATCCGAATTGGCTGATGGACATTGTCAATGCGCTGGCCTCCATTGCCAACAATACCCTGACTCAAGAGCAATACAGCGGTATTGGTGAAGGAGCATGGGGTACCCAAGACAACCCTCAGATTACTTTCAGAGACGGCAATTTGGAAGTGACAGGAGGCGGCTCAGGAGCGGGAATCCTGGTGGTGACGGGGACTCTCGAGATCGGCGGGGCGTTGGACTTCGATGGTTTAATCCTCTCTCTAGGCGGAGACATTTGGATGCATGGCGCCAACAAGACAATCACGGGCGGTATTTTCACTGCCAACGTAATCTACGACGCAGTTAATGAGACATACACCTACGGGGATAATACCGTCACGATAAGTGGAAACAGCAATTTCCTTTTCAGTGGCAGCGGGCTGTCCCTGGCTTCCAACCTTCTCCCTGTGACGACGCTGTCCTGGCGGGAAGTTACTCGAGAACTCGAGCCCTACTGATAATTTCCGCATTCCAGCACACCTATCGCCTGCTACCCACGAAAGTCTACTACAGTCTCAATCGCGGATCTCTACTTCGGTACCCTCCTTCGGATAGTTTACATGCCAGGCATTGGGAGAGTCAGCGTGTTGAACATGCATGTGGATGTTCTTACTTCCATCGGACTCCGTTTGCAAGTCATATTTGGTAAAGCTCACACCTGGAGAAAGATTAAACCCACTTGAGAACAGGTCGGAAGATGTCGCTGGATAGGTGCCGTTCCTGACGTGATAAAACTCAATGGAGGTTATCGCGTTTCTCAGGTCTGACTTGGAGGTGGCATCATCGGCGGCAATTCTCGATGCGGAGTAATTCGGGATGGCTAGAGCGGCCAGGACGACGATAACAGCCACCACCAACAGTAGCTCGATAAGGCTAAAGCCCTTTACTTTTATTGCCTTCTCACAAACACGCATGAAGGTTCCCCTTCTCGTATTCGGCACTCAAAGTGCCGAGGATGATAATAGTATATCCGACTTCTTAGCTTGAAAACAAGACGGGGAGCCGCTGGGAGCGGCTTTGGAGTGATGCATCTCACCTGCGGCCCGACTGCTGAAATTACTCCAGAGAATGAGCCACCATTCTTGATCAAGAGGATTATTCGATGTCACCTTCTACCATAAAATCCGGAGCCAGGCGCTTGAGACGAATAGCACGCAGCTTCACCGCCCTCGCTAGTTGCTCAATGCCCAGGTCTTCAATGCTGGATCGGCCGCTGCTACCGATGATCTTGGGACCATAGAAAAAACTAATTTTCTGAACGATTCCCGCTCGAAGGGCAGAGGCCGCCACCCGAGCCCCTCCTTCGATTAGAAGACTGGTGATCTTCAGTTGACCTAACTTCCTTAAGAGATGGCTCCACTCTAAGCGGCCATTCCGTTGGGAGACGGCAATAAGCCTGGCCCTCTCGGATAATTTCTCCACCCGCTCTTTGGAAGCTTGCCGGCCGCGGAAGATGATCACTGGATCGGACGAATTGAAAAGCCTGGCCTGGAACGGTGTTCGCACTCTGGAGTCCAGGACCACCTTGCTGATCCGATTTCGCCGTCTCCAGCGCACATCCAGCGAGGGGTCGTCCTGAAGCACCGTTTCGACTCCTACCAAAATGGCGTCGTATTCGTAGCGCAGCCGATGAGCTTCTCTTCGTGCTTTGTTTCCGGTGATCCACTGAGATTCGCCGCTTCCCGCGGCTATTTTGCCATCAAGAGTCAGCGCTAATTTTAGCAGAACAAATGGCTTCCCGGTTTGAATGAAGTGAAAAAACTTTTCATTTAGGCGAATCCCCTTCTGCCGGCAATGACCCTCATGAACACAAACTCCCTGTTTTCGAAGCACTTCAGTCCCCTTTTCTCCCGCCAGTGGATTGGGGTCTCTGACCGCCACAAACACCTCCCTGACACCCGCCTCAAGAATCCGATCCACACAGGGAGGCGTTCGTCCATGATGGGTACAAGGTTCTAAATTGAGATACAGACTCGCGCCGGCGGCCTGGCGGCCTGCGCGCTCAAGCGCCACAACCTCAGCGTGGTCTTTTTTCTCGTAAAGGTGATATCCTTCACCGACGATCCGGCCATCTTTCACAACCACCGCCCCGACTAACGGATTGGGACTGACACGACCCACCCCCCGGCGCGCCAGTGCAATGGCCCGCTTCATAAATCGTTCATGCACTGCTCCTGCTCCCAGGGGGCCGTGTGTTTAAAAAATTAAAACCCCCAGGGCCCCCTCTATTCTTTTGTTCTTTTGTTCTTTTGTTCTGCGGGCGCAGCGAGCTCCTCATCCAGCTTCTTGACTCGCATGCTTTGAATCTTTTTCCCGTCCGAGCTGAGGATCTCAATCAGCAGCCCGTCCAAAACCACAGTTTCGCCGGGTGAAGGAACTTTTCCAAGGTGAGCCACAACAAGACCTGAGACGGTCGTGACATCCGGTTCTCCGAGGTCGATATCTAAGGTCTCCTCCAGCTCCTCAACTTCCGCTCTGCCGCGGACAAGGTAGTTACTGTCCCCCTGATAGACCAAATCCACTTTCTCCAACTCGTCCTCATCACGGATTTCTCCGACAATTTCCTCGATCACGTCCTCGATCGTCACTAATCCGGATACAGACGCATACTCGTTGATGACGATGGCCAGATGCTCCGCGTTGAGCTGCATTTCCCTTAACAATTCCGACACTTTCTTAGTCTCCGGTACAAACCAGGCTTTGTTGATCAGCGCAGTTATAGGATCGTCTCCATTCCCGTCACCGAGATAGCTCAGAAGGTTGCGAACGTACACCACGCCGACAACTTGATCGATCCTCTCTCTGTAGACCGGGATCCGCGAGAACTTGCTGGAGACGATGAGTTCTTTCAATTCAGAAATGGTCGCATTTTCTTCAATTGCAACAATTTCCGTGCGTGGCGTCATGATTTCTCGGGCCAATGTGTCCCCGAATTCCAGAGCCGATTGAATCAACTCGCTTTCATCCTCTTCAAAAATCCCTTCCTCCTCTCCCACACCGAGGTAAGCTTGGATTTCCTCTTCACTTGCTTCCTCCTCCGGAGCGATTTGCAATTTGTTTTTTTCTTTGGAAGCCTGAGAGGCTCGCAAAAGAACCACCACAGGTGAGCTCACCCAGTACAGGACTCGATAGAAACTCTTGAAAAGTGGAAGCAGGCGGAGCAGAACTCGTTCCGGCTCCGACTGTGTGATCATTCTGGGGAACAGCTGCCGAAAAAGGGAAATGATCGCCACCATCACCACAAGGGCCCAGACAAGGGCCCAGAAAGGAGCGTAGGCCGCCCCTGAACCCAAGAACATAAGGGTGGTGAGGACCGCCAGTACCATCAGTAGCAGTTGAGATCCAAACTGAAGGGGAAGCAAAAACTGGATGCGATCCCGTGCGATGTCTTCCAAAAGACGGACTTTGGGGCTTCTCTCTCTCTCGGCCAGGACCTTCAAGGACAATCGAGAAAGCCGAGAGATCGAACTCTCGATCACCGAGATAAAAAAGAGCATAAGAACCAGGAGCGCGATCGTGAAAAATCCGAAATTAAACCAGTTCAATGAAGTCGAAATTCCCTCTTTAACTTTCTTTCCAGCGCTTTCATCTCCCCTCGATCAGTCTCATGATCGTATCCGATAAGATGCAATAATCCATGCAGGGAAAGTACCTTAAGCTCCTCTAACAAAGTCTGTTTTCTTTGCCGATGTGCCGTTTCAACGGAGATGAGAATATCTCCCAAATAGGACTCTTCTTCCCACTCAGCCTCTTCATAAGGGAATGAAAGAATATCGGTAGCTCGATCGGCGCCGCGAAATTTTTGATTGTAACTTTTCATCAGCGCATCGCTGACCAGTGCGACTGAAAAAGCAGCATGCGGAGCCACCTGGCTTGACAGCCGATAAAGAAAATCTTTCAGTGGTTTTATTTTGACAGAAATTTTTCGCTGTCTATTGAATACGTTGATTTTCGGCTCGTTTCTCTTCAACCTGTTTACCGAAGTCAAAACCCGGGTACTTAATTCGGTGATGATGCATGCCGGTAATGACACGCTCGAATGCCCGAAGGATCTTATCCAGATCCTTCATGGTGATGTCACACTCGTCAAACTGTCGATCCCGGATGGTCGACTGGATTAAACGCCTGATCATACTGCGGATCTGACTCGGACTTGGATCCTGCAAGGTTCTGGAAGCAGCCTCGACCTGATCGGCCAGCATCAAAATGGCGGCTTCCTTGCTCTGAGGCTTGGGCCCGGAGTACCGGAAATCGTCTTCGTTCACTTCTCGATCCTTTCCGGCGGTAGCGCCTTTAGCCTTCTGGTAAAAATAGGTCATCAACCTGGTCCCGTGATGCTGAGGGATCAGGTCACGCACGTTCGGAACTAGATTGATTTCCTCGGCAATCGCGAGGCCGTCCTTCACGTGGCTGGACAAGATCAGACTTGACATGCTGGGGGAGAGGTTTTCATGTTTGTTCGAAGTGTAGATTTGGTTTTCGATGTAGTACTCCGGTGTCTTCAATTTTCCGATATCGTGATAGTAAGCACCCACCCGCACCAACAAGGCATTGGCATCAATGGCTTCGGCCGCTGCTTCAGCCAACGTTCCCACGATTATGCTGTGGTGGTAGGTCCCCGGAGCCTCCACAGCCAAACGACGCAAAATCGGATTGTTCAAATTGGACAGTTCAAGCAATTTGACGTCGGTTGTGATCTCAAACAAGGATTCCAGGATTGGCAAAAACAGGGATGCTAACATGGCCGCGAAGACACCGCTTAATAATCCACTTGAGGCGCGGACCGCAAAGAGGATCCACTGAAAACTGGTTTCCGAAGCGTAGAGCTGAAGAGCGAGCACGATCAGAACATTCACAACACCGATAATGAACCCGCCTTTGATGATGGCTGCCCGTTCACGATACTGGCCCATCAAGTAAATTGCCGCCAAACTCCCCGTCAGCGAATAGATGAACATTCCGATCTCCCCTGTCAGCAGTCCCACAAAGACGCCGAATATCAGGGAATAGAGGATAGAAATGTGAACGTCGACCAGAAGGATGACGAGAATCGCGCCCACTGCCAAAGGTGCCAGAAAATAAAAATTCAGCGGATCCCGAAGGCTTTCGACCCCCCAGGGTCTTCCAGCCATTAGGTCACCCAGGAATATAAAAATTTTGGTTACCACCAAAGTCAGGGTCAACACGATTGCCACAAGCAAATAGTGATTGCGAATTTTCCTGTGTCGTTTCTGGTAAGCCAAAAAGTACTGCCAGATTGCAGACAAGAAGAAACCAACAATCAGGAAAATGCCTATGAACTTCCCTACCACCCGGCGGGGCTGTTTCAATCGCCGCAACTGCTCTAAGAGCGCCATTTCTCTGCCCTTGACCTCGTCCCCAGCTCGAACCAGAATCCTACCTTTTTTCATCTGTATTAGAACCGGGTCAACCTCTTGAACGGCACTCTGTTCCCGAGCGCTGGTTTCTTCCTCGTTGTAGCGGACATTAGGAACGATCCAATTGTCCAGAAAAGTAATAATCTCTTTTTTGTCCTCGAGACTGACGGCAGTCAGCTCATACTCGTTCTGTCGAAGGACATCGCGCGCCTGGCTTAGATCTCGGATGGCCATCCAGTCGTTCAACTGTTCCTCTTGGGCGCGATTGGTGGACTCGCCTACCATGTACCTCCTGCGCAGAGTCATCCGCCGCTCCTGGTGGCGCAAAAGGGCATCGCGACTTAAGATCACGCCAGGAGGCTTGATCGCTTCCTGCACGAGTCCCACCATCTGATTCTCCAACTCAGAGGAGAAGGAGTGTCCTAAACAGATCTCCAGTACACGACCCTGAGCGAATCCCGGAAGAATCTCTGCCAAGCGTGGGAGGAGTCTTTCTTGAGCTCTTCGGGAAAGCCGGCTGGACCCAGGAATACCTAATTTCTCTTTCTCTTCAGCAATCAATTGCCGCGCGTCGGTGAAAGCGATACGGAGTTCCGCTTCCACACGGTTATTTACCCACAGGTCGAGATCAAAAACCACTGGCACGTTCTTTCTGGTCTCCTCTTTTTTCTGAAGGGTCGCCTCTTGATCTACTATGGTGAAGTCCTGCGGCGCCTCAATCCTTCGGTCGGCAATGTCGCCCAGCTGGTAGTCCGGGATTGATTGGAAATGAAATCCAACCAGGAGCCAGCTGATGAGCAGCGCCACACCGACGCCAATGAGAACTTCCGGGACCGTCAGCTGAGCAAACCGACCCCTGCGATCCCTGGTGCGCCCAAGGAATATTTTGGCCAACCTGCTTCTTTGATTTGATTTTCCTTTAGGTTTATCAGCCATTTAGATCTGATGAAGGAAAGTGCAGCACGTCACACGTACTGCCGGTTTTAGCAACAGGCAAGAAATTTGGAATTCCTGAAGAGCCGGGAGAGCAAGGACAGAATAATTATCCTCCCCACCATGAAAAGCATGAAAAGATAGTATATCACAATCTGTCCTCTATTCTTCGTACCTTTTCAGCAAAATACAGGCGTTGGTTCCACCGAAGCCAAATGAATTCGATAAGGCGTAGCGAATCTCTGTCTTCCGAGCCTGATCGGGCACATAATCCAGGTCACAATCTGGATCAGGATTATCCAGATTGATGGTGGGAGGGAGGATCTGATCCCGAATGGCAAGAGCGGTAATCCCCCCTTCGAGCCCCCCAGCTGCACCCAAAGAATGACCGATCATTGACTTGGTGGAACTGATCGCTAGCCTGTCAGCATGTTTTCCAAAGACGGTCTTAATGGCCTGTGTTTCGATGCGATCATTTGGTGGAGTGCTGGTCCCGTGGGCATTAATGTAATCGACTTCCGTCGGATCGACACCGGCATCCTGAAGGGTGGCTTTCATCACGCGCACTGCTCCTGAACCATCCTCGGGCGGAGCGGTCATATGGTAAGCGTCACCGCTCATTCCGTAACCCACGATCTCGGCGAAAATAGGGGCGCCTCGCCTACGCGCGTGTTCCAATTCCTCTAATATGATAATCCCTGCACCCTCCCCGATCACAAAACCGTCACGATCACGGTCAAAGGGCCGGCTGGCCCTCTCCGGTTCGTCGTTGCGTGTGGAAAGTGCTCTCATCGCAGCAAACCCTCCAACTCCCATGGGGGTAATGGCCGCTTCAGCACCTCCCGCGATCATGGCGTCAGCAGCGTCGCGTTCAATAATCTTGAAAGAGTCTCCGATGGCGTGACATCCCGCCGAACACGCGGTGCAAGTGGCGGAGTTGGGGCCCGCAGTACCGAATCGAATAGAAACCTGCCCCGCAGCCAGGTTGGCGATGCTGCCCGGGATAAAGAAAGGAGAGATCTTGCGGGGACCTTTGTTCAGGAAAGTTGCATGTTCTGCTTCGATCGTTCCGAATCCACCGATACCCGAACCTATATAGACTCCTATCCGCGCCGCATTTTTTTTGTTGACCTTTAGGCAGGCGCTGCGGACAGCACATTGGGCAGCCACGATGGCGTAGAGGATAAAAAGATCCATCTTACGTGCGCTCTTAACATCAACGTAGGCCAACGGATCAAAGTTTTTTACTTCGGCCCCGATCCGGCTCGAAAAACTGCCGGCATCAAAATGAGTGATCGGGCCAACTCCACTTTTCCCCTGCAGTAGGCCCTTCCAGGTGCTTTCGGTGTCCAAACCAAGGGCCGAAACCAACCCTATACCCGTCACCACGACCCTTCTTTTCAAGATGGACTCCAGAAGTTATTTCTGATGATCTTTAATATAGTCGATGGCGTCCCGTACGGTGAGAATCTTCTCGGCGTCCTCGTCGGGAATCTCCATATCAAAGTCCTCTTCAAGTTTCATCACCAGTTCAACGGTATCCAGAGAGTCTGCACCGAGATCATCGACAAAATGAGCATCCAATGTCGCCTCTCCTTCATTTACTCCCAATTGATCCACGATGATCGTTTTCACTTTTTCCTCTACCGATGCCATTTTCCCTCCTTCACTCTTCCGGGTGCTACATATACATTCCGCCGTTTATATTTAGCACATGCCCTGTTATATATCCAGCCTCTTTTGAGGCCAGGAAAAGCACACCGTAGGCCACATCCTCAACAGTACCAAACCTTGCCAGGGGAATGCTGTTTTGCAGTTCATCTCTTGCTTTGTGTCCGAGCTCAGCCGTCATGTCGGTTTCGATGAAGCCCGGGGCAATCGCGTTGACCGTGATGTTTCGGGAAGCAACCTCACGCGCCAGTGCCTTTGTGAACCCAATGATTCCCGCCTTGCTGGCCACATAATTCACCTGGCCGGGATTCCCCATTTGGGCCACCACCGAAGTGATGTTAATCACCCGTCCATAGCGCTGGCGAACCATCTCTGCGATGATCTCGCGAGTGACACAATAGACTCCATCCAGATTTGTTGTCAGGACTTGGCGCCAATCCTTCTCTTGCATCCGAAGCAGAAGACTGTCACGGGCAATACCCGCATTGTTCACCAGTATGTCAACCTTCTCAAAATGCTCACCTCTGCGAGAGAGTGCGCTTTTGACCTGATCAAGCCGGCCCACATCCATCTGCACCGCCAGGGCTTCTCCACCTCTTGTGCGAATCTCCGCCGCCAAAGCTTCAATATCTGCTTGAGATCGGCTTGCCAATACCACACGGGCCCCGTGCGAGGCCAACTCTTCGGCCACCTTTCGGCCGATCCCTCGTGAAGCCCCGGTCACCAGCGCCACTTGATTAGAAAAGTCATACATAGGTTTCCAATTGTTCTCGATTCTCAATATTGGTGATCTGAACAGAGGGAGCGACCCTCCGAATGAGGCCACCCAGCACTTTACCAGGCCCCACTTCGACAAAAGTCGAGACACCGGCTCGGAGCAACCGGCGCACACAGTCGCCCCAGAGCACGGCCGATGAAACTTGTCTCACCAAGCCCTCGCGTGCTTCCTCCCCCCCGGTAACAATCTGAGCTTCGACATTATTAATGAGGGGAATCTTAAGGTCATAAAAAGGAATCTCGCCAATCACTTCTGACAGACGGGCCTCGGCCGGCTTCATCAGGTCACAGTGAAAGGGAGCACTGACGGAAAGGGGGAGGACTCTTCGTGCTCCCCTTTCTTTCGCGAGATTGACGGCTCGTTCCACTGCCCGACTGTGGCCGGCGATGACGATTTGATCTGGAGAGTTGACGTTTGCAGGGGAAACCACCTCACCCTGGGCTGCCTCCTGGCAGATTTCCTCTACTTCAGGCAGCTTCAAACCCAGAACTGCGGCCATCGCTCCCTCTCCGAGCGGAACTGCTTCCTGCATAAAACGGCCTCTCTGACGAACCAGTCGGACGGCATCCTGGAAACCGAGCCCGCCAGCAGCCACCAACGCGGAATACTCGCCAAGGCTGTGTCCAGCCACGAAATCGGCCAATCTCCCTTGGTTCTCCAGGATTCTAAAGAGGGCAATAGAAGTCGTCAGTATCGCAGGCTGAGTGTTCTCCGTCAGCAGAAGCTCCTCCTCCGAACCTTCAAAGCAGAGCCGGCTCAGCGGAAAACCGAGAGCCTTATCGGCCTCCTCGAACACCTCACGAGCCTCTGCAAACTCCTCTGCCACATCGCGACCCATTCCACAATACTGAGCGCCCTGTCCCGGGAAGACGAATGCCCGCATGCTGTTGAGCTGTGTAGCGTCCGCTCTGAGAGCGGACACTACAGCCCCCTGACTCCTGGCTCCTAACTCACGACATTTCCTCTACTTCAATCACTTGCCTACCCTTGTAATAACCGCAGTTTGGGCAGACTCGATGTGGGAGAACCGGGGACCCGCAGTTGCTGCAAGTCGAGAGATTGGGAGCAGTCAAGAAATCGTGAGCTCGGCGCTTTCCTCTGCGTGATTTCGAATGTCTTCTCTTTGGATTAGGCACCTTAATTCCTGTTGAGGGGTCTAGGGGTCAGACCCCTAAACCCCTCATTTCTCCTTGCTGAGCCTTTTCTTCACATCTAAGAGAACCGCTAATCGCGGGTCAACACTCCGACGTTGACAATTGCAATTACCCTCGTTCAAATCAGCACCACACTGATCGCATAAGCCCTTACAAGCTTCCTGGCAGACGGGTTTCATCGGCATTTCCAAAACGATTTGTTCGGAGATCACTGCACTCACATCCAGTCGGTCTTTCCGATAAAAGCCGATCACTAGGTCCGTGTAAGTCAAGCCAAATTCCTCCCCCTCAGCTTCCAGCGCAGGATCAGGCCAATACTCTACTTCAAATCCTTTTCGAATCCTGTGCGGGAAGGGTTTTAAGCAGCGACAGCACACTACCTGGAGATCAGCCTGCACTTCCCCAACAACCAGCACTTGACCCCCTGAAAGTGAAACTCTCAATTCGGAGCGAACAGGTCGCTGCAAGGCCATGATATGGCTACGCAGCTTGAGCTCCTGGTCACCAAAATCTGTTTCGATAAAAAGCGGCTCATTCCGCTCTCTGAGTTCCTTGATATCGACAAGCACTGGTAACCACCTTCTCTGTGGAGTACTTTTCTCAAACTAAACCGTTTATCGGGCCCCAATGGGGACTGCCCTGGTGCCTTCGTGCTGTCGTGCCTTCGTGGCCTCGTGCGTGCTGTCAGTTACGTCACGAAAGCACGAATTCTATCTTACCTTAATTTTCGTTCTCAA
>JALLOM010000010.1 GCA_027717865.1 Acidobacteria bacterium AH-259-O06
CTTGTGATGTGAAAAAGATTTGCCTTATCAATGACAAGATAGGGCGAGAAGAACGGGATGTCGGTGGTTTTATCGAGGAATAAGGGTATTCCATGAGAGAGGAATGAAATAAAAAGAAGAGAATTTCTCAAGACGACCACAATCGCAGGAGGACTTTTAACCGGCTTGTCATCGCCAGCCAGAGGTGCAGGGAGAGCAACAGGGAAGGCAACCGCCCAAGAGGTTCAAGAGCCGGAGCCTCAAGAGGCTAAGAGGCATACCTATTATGAGTTTTCGGAGGACGGGCGGGAATGCATCATCAAGCGTCCGGATACCCCAATGCCATGGATGAACCTGCTGAGTAATGACGTCTTTCAGGCCTGGATCACACATCGCGGATACCACGAGTGTTACATGCTAGACAGAAGTCTGAACGGGCTAACCAATCCTCAGGAGGTGTCAGGGCATATATACATAAAGGATTCCTCTACCGGGCAATTCTTCATGCTAAACCGACCGAGAAAAGGTGCATTCTGGGAGGCGAGCCACGGATTGGGTTACACTACGGTCAGGACGTCTGATCTTAGCCTTTCCGTCGAGGTGACCTACTTCGTTCCGAGAGACGATCATGCTTTGATCTGGCTCATCACTGTGCAGAACCACCTCCCGAGGGAAAGACAAATCGACCTCTTCAGCACGGTCGAATGGAGCCTTGGGGATCAATTCAAAGTGATGGTGTTTGAAAGCCACGGCGGAGGGGGTAATAGCTACAGCGGCGGGAGCCAGTTCAACCTGTACAAGAAGGTGGACTTGAAAGACGGCATATTATACGCCAACCAGTATGCTTGGAGGACGCTCGGCATACAGCAAAAACCTTGGCCATACACGGGCTTCTTCTCGAGCAGTCTTCCCATCGAGAGCTTCGACTGCGTGAAAGGCAATTTTCTGGGGCAAGGAGGTACGATAGAGAATCCTCAAGCCCTCAAAAGAAGTCTGTGTACTAACACGTCCTTCTGGAGTATCAACGAATTCCCGTGGGGTGTTCTACACAACAGGCTGACACTCGCACCTCGTGGAGAACAGAAGCTTGCGCTCACTCTGGGGATGGTTCGCAAAAAGGGCGAGGTCGCGGCACTCGCCGAGAAATATGCTGATCTGCACACGGTTGAGAACGAGCGGCAGCGGGCTAAGAGGTCTTGGGACGATCTTCTGAAGCGCTCCGTTAACGTGGAAACGCCGGAGGTGGAAATCGACCGAATCGTGAACATATGGTCCAAGTATCAGTGGCGCTCGTCGTTGACGCGCGGTTTGAACACGGGCCTGCCGGGTCTTGGATTCTGGAGTTATGCGCTGGCAGGAGGATCCTACAATGGCAGCAACCTGGATGTGGTCCTACAGCCTCATGACGTCACCATCCTGAAGGCAAGTCTCCGGAATTCCCTCCAGCTTCAATACCAGGCGATGGACGCGGGCAGCCTGACTGAGAACCAGCCCCTTATGCTCTACAGCGACCTCGACATGAATTGGCCGCCCCAAAAAACAGCGGGGAAGCCCTTCCCCATTCCACATTCCCATGAGACCTTCAAGGTCTTCCCCTTGCCGATGTATATCAAGGAGTTCGGGGATCTGTCTGTTCTCGACGAGCGCATTCCCTTTATTGATGGTAAAGAGGGGACGGTATTCGAGCATATGAAACTAGCGGTGCATTACAGCCTACGTGGATTAGGTCGGAGAGGCCTGCCCTTGATGATCAAGGGAATCGGCGACTGGAACGACGAACTCAATATGGTCAGCCGCCAAGGACGAGGCGAGAGCGTAATGCTCGGTATGCAGCTGTGCTACATCTTGCGGGAGTTTGTCCTTGTGGCGAGGGCCTACGACCGTTCGGCTGAGGCGGAGGAGTGGATGCAGAAGTACGACTACATCAAATCCGCGATTAATCAATATGCCTGGGACGGAGAGTGGTATATTCGAGCTTTTGCAGACGGTGAAGACAGGCCAGTTCCAATAGGGAGCTCCAAAAACGAGGAAGGCAAGATCTATCTAAATGCACAGTCCTGGGCCGTATTGAGCGGCGTCGCGGAAGGGACACGCGCCCGGCAATGTATGCAGTCGGTTGAAAAATACTTAGTGACCGACTATGGCCCGATGCTCTTCGCACCGGCATATTCCCAATTTGACGAACACGTTGGAACTCAGTCGCGCTACGCTCCGGGCTGGCGGAATGCCTGCATTTATCCAAGGCCGGCCGGTTGGGCCATCATCGCCGCCTGCCTGGCGGATCTCCCGAATCTGGCCTTCAAAATGTACAAGAACACCTCTCTTCCTCATGTGAGCAGAAATATCGAACGTTTTCAGCATGAGCCTTACGTCTATCCCGAGAATTATGTGGGCCCGGATCACAGGCTGGCTGGCCTAGCGCAGTTTCAATGGAATTTGGGGGAGGGCACCAATTGGATGTGGCATTCGTATGTGTACTACATTCTGGGCGTACGTCCCGAATTGGGTGGACTGCTGGTCGATCCAAAGATTCCAAGCGACTGGCAAGGGTTCAAGCTAACGAGGCCCTTTGCCGGTGCCACTTACGAAATCGAGGTCAGGAACCCGTACCAAGAGAACATGGGCGTCAGATCCATGGACGTGGACGGGAAAACGGTTGAAGGCAATCTAATTCCCTTCCACCGCGATGGAAACAAACACACGGTGAAGGTAGTCCTTGGGGCTTGAGTGCAAGTTAAATAGCTATTGAAAACGACGAAACATTCGTCAGAATCCATCTCTTTTGCTGGAATCTCGAACGATAAGCTTGGGGGAGAGAAGAATTTTTTGTGGACATGGTCGGCGCTTGGATTCGATCAATTCCAACAAAAGTTCCGCCGACTGCTCGCCAATCAATCCACTACTCTGATCAACGGTTGAAAGAGGGATCCGCAGGAGATCCGAGTAGCGAACATTTCCTGCACCTATTACTGCGATATCGGAGGGAATATCGAGACCTGCCTCGACAATTGCCTTGATAGCTCCTGCGGCGACGGGATCGTTGTAACAGACGACTCCATCGGGTCTCGGCTTGACCCGAAGTAGTTTCTTCATGGTGTCGTAACCGGTAGTATCACCGTACCCCCCTTTCACAACATAACGATCTGGTACCTTTAGAGCGTGTCGCTCTAAAGCGCTGCGGTATCCTTTGAGGCGACCGATACCTGTGGTAATTTGGTGTCCGCGAATGTGAGCAATCCATTGGCAACCGCGTTCGATAAGATGTTCCGTCGCCATCTCTCCGATCGCTTCATCGCTGACACCGACGTAGCTCACATCAAGTGTAGGAAACAGTCGATCGATCAAAACGAAGGGCATCTCGCGCCCCCTTATGCGCTTGAAAATTCCAGTCTGCCCGGGCGGTTGAGCCGAAGCGACGATCATTCCGTCGACTCGACGGGCCAACAGAAGCTCAATTTCCTGTCTTTCGCTTTTGGGGTCCTCGTCGGAATTTGCAATGACAACTATGTAACCTTTAGGCCGCACTTTTTGCGCGATGGCTTTGGCGATCTCTGCGAAGAACGAGTGCATAAGATCTGGAACCACCAGCCCAATAATGTACGTGCGCCGAGTCACCAAACTGCGTGCAATCCAGTTCGGCTGATAATCCAATTCTTTAATACGCTTCAATACACGCTTGCGAGTAGCCGGACTGATGTCCGGGTGCTTGCGGAGAACCTTCGATACGGTCACTACGGACACATTCAAGTCTTTGGCGACATCCTTCATTCGAACCGGTCTATTCCCGCCACCCCTTCTCCTCGCCATAGTTTTCAACCTCCTTAAACGTTGGTCATCTGATCATTCGGCTATTGAGTTAGCGTTAACTTTAAGGATCTTATCACAGCTCTCACCTGTCGGGAAGCAGGATGAAAATAATATCCCTTGACTTTCTTCCATCAACGAGGAATATTTGTCCCGTGCTGACTGACCCCAGGGTAAAATTATGTACCGTAACAATTCCGCAAGGCCTGGTTTTCTCAAGGCCATAGGCCTGGGTGCGGCAACGCTGGTGATGGCCGGCTGCTATCAGGCTGGCACGGTGCCGGAAGCCAAGAAACCTAATCTTATCATCATCTTCGCTGACGACCTGGGCTACAACGACCTAGGTGTCTTCGGCTCACCGCTCATCGAAACCCCCCGGTTGGATCAGATGACAAAAGAGGGTATGAAGTTTACGAGCTTTTACACCCAAGCGGTCTGTGGGCCTTCCCGTGCTGCAATAATGACTGGCTGCTATCCTGTCCGGGTTGCAGAACCCGACAATGTTAAAAACCAACATACCGTACTGCACCCAGATGAAATCACCCTGGCCGAGACACTGAAAGCAAGCGGATATGCGACTGCCTGTCTCGGCAAGTGGCACCTGGCTGGCGCGGGAGAAGGCCCCAGCCCCGGCGAAGGACCTTTCCCTCCCCAATTGATGCCCAATGCCCAAGGCTTTGACTACTTTTACGGCACACCTCTCTTTAACGGCTACACTAAATATAATGAGCAAACCGGATTTCGCTGCCAATTGATGCGCAACAGTGAGGTGCTTGAAGAAGATGCGGATCTGGATACTTTGACCCAGAAATACACAAGTGAAGCGATCAAATACATCTTGGAACACAAGGATCGACCTTTCTTCCTTTACCTAGCCCACAATATGCCCCACGTGCCTTTGGGCGCTTCGGAAAAATTCAAAGGTCAGTCCAAGCGAGGATTGTACGGTGATGCTGTCGAGGAGCTCGACTGGAGCACAGGGCAGATTCTTGACACCCTGAAAGAGCAAGGGTTGGATGACGACACTCTGGTTGTATTTACCTCGGATAATGGCCCATGGATCGAGGGAGTGATTGGCGACCACGGGGGCAGCGCCGATCCGCTCAGGGGTGCGAAGATGATGACGTGGGAAGGCGGCCTGCACGTTCCATGTATCATGCGTTGGCCAGGGAAGATTCCCGCAAATCAGGTTTGCGATGAGGTTGCTACCACAATGGATCTTTTGCCGACCTTCGCCAAACTGGCTGATGTGAACCTGCCCGCCGATCGTGTTATGGATGGCAAAGACATCTGGCCGCTGATGATGGGACAAAAGAACGCCACAAGCCCCCATGAAGTATTCTACTACTACGCTTACACGCATCTGCAGGCGGTTCGGAGCGGTCGGTGGAAGCTGGTCCTCCCGCGACCGGCCCGTCCGCCGTGGACGGGGTGGTCTGCCAGAATGATCGACCAGATTCTCAAACCACAATTGTACGACTTGCAATTGGACATTGGTGAGCATCTTGACGTGGCTGGTGAACATGCGGACATCGTTGTGCGTCTGATGAAGCTGGCAGAGAAGGCTCGCGAAGACCTCGGTGACTACAACAGGATTGGGAAAGGAGCACGCTTTTTCGACGACGCGCCTCCGAGACCGGACATCTGGAAAAAAGAGCAAAAACAAGAGCGCTGAGGCGCGTTCGCACGAAACGATCCGGTGGTTGAGATATCTCAACGTCTTGCGCTCTGCGAGCGCGCCGTTGCTTTCCGGAGAGCAGTTAGGAATTAGGAAGTCAAAAAGGCAGAATGAAAAAACAGTTTGTGCGCATCTTTTTGGGGAGCGCGCTCATCTTTGTCACGCGCAATTCACAGGCCAAGAATGAAAAAATGATCAAGGCTCTGCAGGAAGGCGATGCTGAAAGGGTGCACACGCTGATCTCAAGTGGGGCCGATGTCAACCTGAGAGAGGGAGACTGGACACCCGGACCTGCTGAAGCTACCTCCGGCATTACAACGAACATCGTCCTCACAGTTCGCTGAGCTATCTGACCCCAGCGGAGGTGGCAAATATTAACCCTGGCCTAACGTTGTCAGTGGTACATAAAACGGGGGCTTGACATTTAGCCGGCAGCTGTGTTTGTTAGATCTGATGGGAGAAGAAAAAAATCGTCGTCATTTTTTGAAAAGTACATTTTCGGGATTGGCGGCCATTTCACTGACGCACCGTGTTCGTCCAGCAAAGGGGGAGATGCCCTATCGGAAACTTGGGAAAACGGGCGAACAGGTTTCTTTGATTGGCGTGGGTGGCTTCCACATCGGGTACGAGACCGTGTCTGAATCCGAGGCTATTCGAATCATGCACGCCGCTATCGATGGCGGGATGAACTTCTTCGACAACTCCTGGGATTACAATGGGGGCCTCAGTGAAGAACGCATGGGAAGGGCTCTGGCCATGGATGGCAAACGGAAGAAGGTCTTTCTAATGACCAAGTTCTGCTGTCACAGGCAGGGATGGAACAAGAAAGCCGCCTTTAAAATGCTCGATGAAAGTCTCGCAAGGCTCAAGACGGACTATCTGGACCTGTGGCAGATTCATGAAGTCATCCAGGCCGATCATGCAGAGAGGGCTTTTATGCGCGACAGTGCGGCCGACGCCCTTTTGGAAGGAAAAAAGTCGGGAAAGGTCCGTTACATCGGTTTTACAGGTCACCGAGACCCGGCGTTTCACTTGGAGATGCTCTCGCACGATTTTCCCTTTGATACGGTACAGATGCCTTTGAATCTACTCGATGCTCATTTTCTGAGCTTTGAAAAACAGCTTCTTCCGGAACTGACCAGGCGGGAGATTGGTGTCATTGGAATGAAACCTCTAGGAGGTGGCCACGAAACGTCGGCCATAGTGGAAACGGGAACGGTGGAAGCGACCGAGTGTTTGCATTATGCGATGAATCTTCCGGTCTCGACGGTGTTGACCGGAATGACCTCGATGCGTGACCTGGAGCAGGCCCTTCACGCTGCTCGAAGCTTCCGGCCTTTCACCTCTGAGGAACGGGCCCGGTTGCTGAGCCGTACTCGGGAGATAGCCACAACAGGAGCATACGAACTTTATAAAACCGCCTGAGTCATCCGGACGGGAAAGGAGTAGACTGGACGGAAATGACAGGGACGATAAGAAACATTTCACTGAGGCGTCAGGAGGCTACATGTGAAGGAGGACCATGATATCTGTAGCCGCACTCGCCGCCACCACTCACAGGCAAGATGCAGCCGGTGACAAGCTTGGCATCATCGCTGCACAGGAATGCAGCGACAGAGGCAATCTCCTCGGGCTCCGGACAGTAGCGCAAGGCGTGAATATGCTTTAAGTAATCTTCGATCTTTGAAGAGTCCGGCTGGACTTGAATCCAATCGCGTAGGGTCTGCGTCCAAACCCCCACGGGGCACAAGGCATTAATGCGAATGCCTTCAGGTCCCCAATCACTCGCGATGCACTTGATCATAGCATTAATGCTGCCCTTGGTAGCAGCATAGACCGCATGGCGTTCCTGCCCCGTCACTCCCGCCATGCTGGAGATGTTCAGAACACATCCGCCGGAGGCCCTCAGATGCGGATAGGCCAGTTTGCATCCCAGAAAGACACTGCGCAGGTTGACATTCATGAGACGGTCAAATTCTTCCTCTGTAGTGTCCTGGACTGTTTCTGCAGGTAAAACGATTCCCGCATTGTTCACGAGTATGTCCAGCTTATCCCACGGTTCCATCACGCGTTGGATGGCCCTTTCAAAAGCGGCGGCGGCGGAAACATCAAGCCGTTGAAATGCAACTGCCGATCCCAATTCCCTACATAAGCATTCGCCTCCTGTCTGGTCGATATCACCAATCAGAACCTGCGCCCCCTCGGCCGCAAACCTCCGCACAATAGCTTCCCCGATCCCGGCACTGCCGCCGGTTACCAATGCCGTTTTGTTTCTCAGCCTAGACACGATAAAATCTCTCCGCGTTTTCCTTAAATAATTTTCGCAACTCGATTTTTGATGCTCCCGCCAGCGCCTCTCTCAAAGTCTCAACCCAGTTTTCATAGTCCGTCGCCAGCCGTAAAACCGGCCAATCGCCACCGAACATGACACGGTCAGATCCGAAACATTCAAAGACATGATCGATGTATGGTTTAAGATGTTCCTTCTGCCAGCTCTCGTGGTCGGCTTCGGTCACCATTCCCGAGATCTTGCACCACACGTTTGGCAAACTTGCAAGATTTTTGATGTGCCGGCGCCATGGTTCCAGGAGGTGGTCCCTGAGGGCGGGTTTGCCGACGTGGTCAAGCACAAACTTCACCTCGGGGCACCGCTGCACGAGCTGAACAGCGGCGGACATCTGGATATGATAAATACAAATATCAAAAGAAAAGTCGAATTCCGGCAGCGTCTTCACCGCTTTTAAAAAGCTGGGTTGCAAACAGAATTCGGGATCCGGCTCGCTCTGGAACACACGCCGCACACCTTTTACCAGTTCACAATCAGCTAATTCTGCGAGTTCGTCATAAACTGCTTCCCCTTTTTCCAGTGAAACATGGGCACGATTCCCCGAATCCTCGGGTCTTGTTGTGCCAGTTCAGCCGCCCATTCGACTTCCTGGAGGTTTTGTGAAGGGATACAGTTACATTCAACAAAGACCATTTTTTCTACAGAAAGACTGCTAGCGGCACCGGAAAAATCTTGAAGCAGGTAAGGCCGGTTCAGCGCCAGAATATCCTCCAACCACGGAAATCGCAACAGATCTGGATCCCAAAAATGCACGTGGGCATCAACGATGGGAAATGTTTCTTCCATAAGTCGCTCACTTTAACTCGGAACTGGCTCCCGGTTGTTGGGGCGTCACGTAGTGGCCGTCCCGCATCTTCGTCAGCCACAAATTTGCGCGGGTACTGTGCCACCCCGTGGAAATTAGCTTTGAAATTATATTCAAAAAGTGACTCTAACGCTGTGCGCACACGGTCCTGCGGGCGCAGCCAGCCAAGATCTAATTGGTGGGCCCACCACTGTCCGAGCAGTTGGTCAACATGGCAGCCATCCAGATGATCCCGCCCGGGTTCAGGATCCGGGATCTGAATCGCACCTTTGATGATGTTGGCAGGGCTGAGGTGACTGACGAGATGATGAAGAGGTAAACCCAGTGCGCTGGAAAATATATCTGATTTTTTCTATCATTACTGTGGCTTTTAGCTGCACGGAGCGAGAGTATGGGCGTCGGATCTATGGACGTGGATGGGAAGACGGTTCAAGGCAATCTGATCCGCACCTACCGTGATGGAAAGAAACACTTGGTGAAGGCTGTGCTGGGGGCTTAAGGGCAAATCAAATGAAGGAACCGTACGCGTGGCGGGTCGAGCAGCTCGACCCACTTCGAGGTACCCCGTAAGCCGGCCACGGTTGTCGTCGAAGTACTTGACAGGCAAGCCGATCGATGTTTGGGGTCTGGGATGAACTCGGCGATGCCGATACCCCCAAGCCGTTCAGAGGTCTCTTGGGGGGATTACACCCGATTCGCGAGTGCAGTCGACCGGTATGGTAGCATTGCTCGGAAAGAGAAATGAACCTAACCAACAGCAAGAATAGCTTTGTAAGACGATGGACAATGGGCATTCCTCAAGACGCGATTTTTTGAAAGGCATGGGTCTGAGCGCAGCGGGTCTGGTCACGCCGCGCTGCTTAGAGGCTTGCAGTTTTCCTGCGGAGAAGAAACCGAACTTTATCATCATCTTTGCCGATGACCTGGGCTACAACGACCTGGTTTGCTACAATGCGAAACACCGAGACATCAAGACGCCGAACCTCGACAAGATGGCGCAGGAAGGGGTGAGGTTCACCAACTGGTTTTCCGCTTGTAGTGTATGTTCGCCGTCGCGCGCGGCGCTGCTGACGGGACGCTATCCCAATCGCTGTGGCGTGCCGGTGCCACCGACTCCCACGTGGCCATCCCATATGGAGAACATGGGTTTGCAACAGGAGGAAGTCACGATTGCGGAACTCCTCAAGGAGCAGGGCTATGCTACCGCCGTGTACGGCAAGTGGCACTTGGGTGCCGCCAAGAAATTCTTTCCCTTGCGCCACGGCTTTGACGAGTATTACGGCTCTTTGGAAAACTTTCCCGTGTTTCATGATCATGGTGGACGAGACATTCTCGAAGGGGATGAAGTCGTCGAAAAGAATGTTCGCTTCACGGACATCCACGAAAGACTGACCCATCGCACCATCGATTTCATGAAAAAGAGCAAAGAGGCGAATAAACGTTTTTTTGTTTACTTGGCCCATTATCTGGTACACGGTCCGTGGGAGATTAACCGGCGCTTTGCCACGGATGCGGAGTGGGCCGAGTTTCAAAAAACTAAAGGACGCATGAATGCCAAAGTATATCCGGCAATGGTTCGAGAACTAGACTGGCACTGCGGTGAGATCTTTGGGGCAATCAAGGTAATGGGGCTCGACGATAACACGCTCGTTCTGTTCACTGCCGACAACGGCCAGTGGCATCCCGCCGGTTCCGCTTGGCCTCTGCGCGGGAGCAAGTTCAACACGTGGGAAGGAGGACACCGAGTACCTTCCCTGGCCTGTTGGCCGGGGAAGATCCCCCCTGGTCAGGTCTGCGATCAATTGGCTACAACCATGGATTACCTTCCTACCATTACTTATCTGGCTGGCGCGAAGTTGCCCGAAGACCGTGTGATCGACGGCCAGAACATCTGGCCGGTGATGGCGGGACAAAGGGGCGCCAAAACACCTCACGAGGTGCTCTTCTATTACAATGGCACGAATCTTCAGGCGGTACGCTCTGGGAAGTGGAAACTACATTTGCCACGTGACCTGCGGATGCTCCCTTGGTGGGGGAAAGCAGGTAAGGACACACTGGTCGAGCTGGATAAGCCGTTGTTGTTCAACCTGGAAGCAGACATCGGCGAGGAGCACGATGTTGCCGACCAGTACCCTGAGGTGGTTCAGGACCTGGAGGGCCTGGCCGAGAAGGCCCGCCAAGAATTGGGGGATTGGAACCGAAATGGCTACGATCAGCGCCAACTGCTAGACTTCCACGGTGATCCGAATAAGAGGCAAGATGACAAATAGGGGAAGATTTGTCGCCCCTAACTCAAAGCCCATAGGTAAGCCACTGGTTTGACCAGTGAGACTTGAAAAGGTTTGACCGATCCATAAGATCCTCCCTTGGTGGCTTGATGAGACAAGCAAAGGAGGATCTTATGTCAAAGATGAAGCTATAGGACAGTTTGTCTCACTCGAAGTGGAACTGCAAGTACCACGTGGTATTTGTCCCCAAGGGGCGTCGCCAGAGGTTGTTTGGGCAAATTCGCAGAGGAATTGGACCGATGTTTCATGCTTTGGCCCAACAAAAGGAGAGCCAGATCACTAGCTTTGACATGATAAAGCAAAGACTCTAATCTTCTCTCAGTTAACGTTTACTATCAAGAATTGGCGAGATGGAGGGCCACTTCAAGTTGGCGACCCATTCCTCAAGACGCGATTTTTTGAAAGCCATAGGCCTGAGTGCGGCAACGCTGGTGATGGCCGGCTACTATCAGGCCGGCACGGTGCCGGAAGCCAAAAAGCCTAATTTTATCATCATCTTCGCTGACGACCTGGGTTATGGCGATTTAGGTTGTTACGGTTCGAAGATCTATCAAACGCCCCATTTGGACCGGATGGCGGCGGAGGGTATGAGGTTTACCGACTTTTACGCCACATGCAGTGTGTGCAGCCCTTCGAGGGCCTCGCTGCTGACCGGGCGATATCCATCGCGATGTGGAATTCCCTTTGCCGTAGGGGGTGTTTACTCGGACCTGGGGCTACAGGACGATGAGATAACAATTGCCGAATTACTCAAAGAGCGCGGCTACGCGACTGCTTGCATTGGTAAGTGGCACCTGGGAGTTCCAGAGGGATTCGATTATCAAACCCATGAAGGGTTCAGTTCCGGATCGGAGTTTCACCCCAACCGGCAGGGATTTGACCTGTTTTACGGTGTTGTAGGTAACGCATGGCCGGACGGATCCATACCGGTGCTGGATGGAGACCATATTGTAGAGCCGCTGGCTCACGTGTCCACAATTACCGAACACTATACGAGGCGCACCATTGAATTCATCAACGAACAAAAAGATAAGTCCTTCTTCGTTTATCTTTCCCATACACGGACGCATGCTCCTTGGATGGCCAATCCGCAGTTCGGTGACCCAGCCGATGAGGGTGGGATGTACGGGGCAATGTTGAAAGAGTTGGATTGGAGTACCGGAGAGATTCTTAAAATCCTCAAAGAATTGGATCTCGACGACAATACGTTGGTCATTTTTACTTCCGACAATGGCGCCGCCTATACACCGGATCAAAAACATGGATCGAACCTTCCCCTGCGTGGAGGCAAAACCATGACCTGGGAAGGTGGACTGCGGGTCCCGGCCATTTTCCGCTGGCCCGGGAAGATTCCTGCGAGGCGGGTGGTTTCGGGGGAACTCGTCACAGTGATGGATTTATTACCCACCATTGCCTATCTCGCCGGAGTAGACGAACCAAGCGATCGGATTGTCGACGGGAAGGACATCTGGCCGTTGATCTCGGGTGCTCCCGGTGCCAAGTCACCCCACGAGATGTTGTATTACTATAACGGTTTGAATCTGCAGGCGATCCGATCGGGCGAGTGGAAACTTCACCTTCCTCGAACTGAAGAAATGCTGGTCTGGTGGGAGGGTGGTATGCGCCGGTTGGAAGAACCGATGCTTTTCAATTTGGAGGCCGATATCGGTGAAGAACGTGACCTTGCAAATCGGCAGCCGGACGTTGTAGCACGGCTTCCGAAATGGCCCGACAGGCTCGCAAAGAGCTGGGGTCATGGTACCGGAGAGGTTCTGATCAGAAGCCAATTGAACACATGATGGGGGATCGAAGGCGCTTGAGACATCTGAGAACACAGCAGGGGCATCGTCGTCTTTTCTGAGGAGGCCAAGATGAAGATGATTCCTCTCGTACCTCCGTTGCTTCTAGCCTTTCTTATTTCATGTGCATCCGCAGAAGACAAAAATGAAGAGTTACTGAGAGCTGTAATGGACGGGAACCTGGATGCAGTAAAGAGCCTAATCGCCAAAGGTGCGGACATTGCTTCTACAGGTGGGGGTGACTGGACGGCCCTGCACGTGGCAGCGTCCGAGGGCCATCTCGAGATGACAGAGTTCCTCATCTCATCTGGAGCAAATATAGAAGCCAAAGGCCCGGGAGGCTACACTCCTTTAAGTCAGGCCGCCAGAGCCGGCCAGGTGGAGACGCTTAGATTGCTCCTATCTGCGGGAGCTGACGTTCACTCCACGGGCGTGGAAGGTTGGACTCCCTTGCTGCGGGCTGCGATGGCGGGTCACGAAGGGGCGGCTACAGCGCTTATAGAGGCTGGGGCCGATGTCGATGCGAAAAATAAAGAACAGGGCTGGACCGCTCTCCACTGGGCAGCATGGTTTGGCACGGTAGAAGTTGCAAGACGACTTATTGAAGCAGCGGCTGATGTGAATGGTAAATCCGACGGAAAAGGGACACCGCTAAATTTAGCAAGGCAATATGGCAACGATGAAGTAAGAGATCTGCTCATCAAACATGGGGCGCGCTAATGCGCATTTCTTCGGTAAAATCGAATCCGTTGGCGGCACAAGATCGGATCCTACCTACCACAGTACACCCAGGTTGATGAAGCCGACTAGTCCAATGAAGAGACACGACCAAAACCAACCATCCACCAAGGCAGACCCTTGGCATACAACCATTTTCAACCCTGCTATCGGTCAAGGCGATCCATGCTGAAGTCAATCGAGTAGAATCCAGTCCCCAATAAGTCCCGTCCTGGTGCCAAGAGATGTAGGACGCGTCGTGGGGATGCTTGGCGAAGATGGAGGTAGTCCACACGAGGATATTCGGCCCCAAAACGTCCTCCACCGCATCCAACACAGCCGGGTGGGTCGAAAGCTCATACGCCCAACGAAAGTGCAAGTGCGACTGTGCCAGCTCCACTGCCTTGGGCTTACCACCCAGTCGAGCTTCAAGCTCCTCCACCTTGGTGCGAAATCGAGATACCTCTTCCGACGTCAGAACCGGGATCGGAAAAACGACCCCGTTTTCTTCATACGCGCTGATTTGTGCCTCTGAAAGACGTTTGGGTTTACGGCTCATAATCATAGGCAGGCATTATACCTCTATACCTCCCCTCGCGCTTGACTCGTAGGCGGCCTCGACAAGAGCCATCGTTTTGTAGGCGTCATCCACGCACGTTGCTAGCTCAGCCGAGGATCCTTCAATGTAACGCAGCAAGCTTGCCATGGTCCCGATAAAGGCGTCCGGATACCAGCTTCCCTCGAGAGGCACACTCTGCCAGGTTGGATGCTTCTTTGCTTCTTCCAGGACGCAGTATTCGAAGTAATCCGGTTCGCCCTTCGGATAATTCATGAGCAGGCCCATTCGCACCTTGATCGCACCCTTCGTACCTTCCCATTTCACGTAGCTTTCCTGGTGTCGTAGACCGAATTCATGCCCGTGATTTGTAGTTACATTTGCACGCACTGTATCTCCGTAATCGAGAATGATATTGGACCTGGTCGAGGCCAAATTTCGCATCTTTGGATGCTTTACGGTTTTGGCATAGACCCTTTGGGGATCTCCCAGAAATGAGCGAATCAAATCAAGATAATGGATGCTGTGATAAAGAATCTCAACGCGCGGAATGTGCTCCAGCCACGTCCACAGATTCCATGGTAAACCCACCGTAACGCGGACTTCCATGTCGTGCACTTCGCCGATTGCGCCTTGCTCGATCAGGCTGCGGGCAGCCAACATGTAAGGTGCGTAGCGCAGCTGGAAATTGATGGCTGCCTTTAGCCTTTTCCCATGACACAGCTCTCTGATCGACCGGGCTTCTTCGAGATCTTCTCCCATGGGTTTCTGGATCAGGACGCCCGCATCGTCCGGCAGATGGGGAAGAATGTCGGAGATTGCCGAGGCCGGAACCGCGATATCGAAAACGGCTTCCAATGGCGCTTGGCTGACCGTCTCTTCCAGCGATTCAAAGGTCCGATCGAGGCCGAATTCTTCTTTGATGGCTCGGGCCCGTTCCGCGTTGATATCGAACACTCCAACCACGGGAAAACCCGCCTTTTGGTACGCAGGAAGGTGCGCATCCTTCACGATCCCGCCGGTACCGATTATCATGATCGGCCGAAGCGATTGAGGTAAAAGTGGTTTCTGACTTATAGAAAAGGAGGACATTTAACTTGTAGGAACCATTTTTGTGTCAACAGAAAATAAAGGAAACTCACGGCCACGTCAACGGTCAAAGTGGTTAGCTTGACATGATAAAGCAAGGACTCTAATCTTCTTCCAGTTCACGTTTACTATTAAGAAATGGCGAGATGGAGGGCTACTTCAAGCTGGCGACCCATTCCTCAAGAGGCGATTTTTGGAAAGTCACAGGTCTGGGTGGGCTACAACGATCTGGATGTTTTTGGCTCACCACTCATCAAATCGAAAATGGCCTTGTGAAGGCCGGTTACGCTTGCATTACTTGGATTGGATGAAAGAGGAGCCCAGATGACGACACGAAACCTGGACCCATTGAGAACCAGCATGAACAATGACCCGTTCTCACTCAGCGGCCGGGTTGCATTGGTGACTGGCAGCAGCAAAGTATTGGGAAGGGCGATGGCGATGGCGTTAGGCGCAGCCGGCGCGAAGGTGGCGATCAACTATTTCCACGACCCTGACCCAGCCCATCGCGCTTTCCATGAATACAAGAACCATGGTTACGAGGGCATGCTCGTTCGCGCCAGTGTAATTGAGGCTGACGATGTGAATGGGATGATCCTGGAGATCGCTGACGAGTTAGGACCAGTGGATATTCTCGTCGTTAACGCGACACCGGATCAACCGCAAAAGCCGATCGAAGAATACAACTGGGATTTCTATCAGTCGATGCTCGATTTTTTCATCAAGAGCCCATTTCTGCTCCCGGATTTCGCTGCCAATTGATGCGCAACAGTGAGGTGCTTGAAGAAGATGCGGATCTGGATACTTTGACCCAGAAATACACAAGTGAAGCGATCAAATACATCTTTGAACACAAGGATCGACCTTTCTTCCTTTACCTAGCGCACAATATGCCCCACGTGCCTTTGGGCGCTTCGGAAAAATTCAAAGGTCAGTCCAAGCGAGGATTGTACGGTGATGCTGTCGAGGAGCTCGACGGTGAACATGCGGACATCGTTGTACGTCTGATGCAGCTGGCAGAGCAGGCTCGCGAAGACCTCGGTGACTACAACAGAATTGGCAAGCGAGCACGTTTTTTCGACGACGCGCCTCCGAGACCGGACATCGATGACTGGAAAAAAGAGCAAAAACAAGAGCGCTGAGGCGCGTTCGCACGAAGCGATTCGGTGGTTGAGATATCTCAACGTCTTGCGCTCTGCGAGCGCGCCATTGCTTTCCGGAGAGCAGTTAGAAATTAGGAAGTAAAAAAAGGCAGAATGAGAAATCCTGGTCAAAACTGCCGACCTCCAGGTAAAGTCAAGAACCCCAGGGCTGCTGATCGAACGCGAAAGGTAAAAGACCAAGTCACAAAGTTCGTTGGCTCGACCTCACGCCGATGGAACGATCGGCGACAAAGGGGTGGAAACGCTGCAAGAAGTACGAGAAACGGTCAGACGGGTCGCATTTACATTTAGATTGGCCCCAACGCGTTGCCAATGAGGTTCCGCTGGTCGTCATACCAGTCGGCGTAGGCTGTACCCGGCAGGAAATCGTCGTGTGCGTCTGCCAAAAGATCTTTTAGTCGGGCGCGCATCTTCTGAAGCAGAGGCAATACCTTCTGACCCTCAGCCAGGTTGTTCATCTGGTAGGGGTCGGCTGCATTCTCATACAACTCTTCCTTGGCGGTGAGCCATTTAACATAAGTGTACTGCTTTGTGCGGCAGGCACGCCATTCCGGGAAGTCCGTCCCGGACTGGAAGAAATTGGGGGTCGAGACGTAGTGCGCCATCAACGCAGCGTCGCGATCGACACTACCTTTACCCAGCACGACCGGCGACAGGTCCCTGCCGTCGCAGGTGTCGGGCACTTCAAGCCCTGCCAGTTTGCACAACGTCGCCATATGATCGACCGGGGTGTAGAGCACATCACTGGTTGCGCCTGCACGGATCCGGCCCGGCCAGCGAAAGATCAATGGGACATCGACCGACTCGGCGTACGGGACCATCTTGCTGCGACGGTTGTGCGAGCCGAGTTGTTCGCCATGGTCAGAGGTGTATATGATGATCGTGTCTTCGGCCAATCCAGATTCGTCAAGGTATTTCATAAGTCGGTCAAGGTTGTCGTCGAAGTTTCTGCACATAGCGTAATAGGTACGGATTTGGCGCCGGCTCAGTGAGTTATGAGGGGCAGGAGGACCTTGGAGTGGGCCCAGTGGATAATGCTTTGGAGCATTCGGCGGCAAATAGATGTCCTGACCGATCCTGTCCAGGTATTCCTTGGGAACATCTTTCACACCCCTCCACAATGGGTGCGGCGGATGGGGCGCCACCATGAGAAAGAACGGCCGATCCGAATCCTTGTTCTTTTTCATGAACTCGATCGCCTGATCCGTTTGACCATCGGTCTCATAGCCAGAATAGAACAGCTTCTTCGGCTCGTCGCGGTAGTACCATCCCTTACGAAAATCCATATGGAAGTTGTACGTTTCCCAATGCTCGTACCCGAGCCGCTTCGGTCCCGGCGAGGTGAATTCAGGATCGGGATTTTCCCTCTTATAGGCATTGTTGGCAGCCACATTGACATCGAATTTTCCGTTACGCTTCAAAGCACCGGCCGAAAGGTGCCACTTGCCGATGAATCCGGTCAGATAGCCCGCCTCACGAAAGACATGGGCGAGGCAGCGCTGGTTGGGGTTCGTCTCGACGAAATTCGCGACGATACCCGAGTGCATCGGATATCGGCCCGTCTGAAGCATGCCGCGGTAAGGAGTGCACAACGGACATGTTGAGAGCGCGTTGGTAAAGCGCATGCCTTGAGAGGCGAGCCGATCGATGTTTGGAGTCTGGACATTCCTGCCGCCGTAGACGCTACAGGCCTCAGTCCGATGTTGATCGTTAAAGATAAACAGCACGTTGGGCTGCTTGCCTTGCTTCCACGCCGACCGCTGAGAAGCGTTCACGCATCCTGTTAACGTCAGTGAGGCCGCACCGACAGCCATCGTTTTTAGAAAATCGCGTCTCGGAGGACCTTTCCGCTTTGACAAAATATTCTTTCCTTTTCCCATATATGAGGTTGTTCAAGTCGTCATAAAAACTGACCGTGGCTTTTTCCCTGTTAGCTTGACATCATGAAGCAAGCACTCTAATCTTCTCCCAGTTAATTTTTACTGTACCAAATGGCGAGATGGGAGGCCACTTCAAGCTGGCGTCAGGTTGAAAGGGAGTTTAAGCAATTGAGGACAACGCCATCCCCTTTGGAAAGACAGACACCATCGGGGCCGTTGTCGAAGGATTTCTCACTACCTTCAATGACGCCGCACTCAAACAGTCAAACCTAATCCTGAACTCGGCGATGCCGACACGCTAAACCGATCAAAGGTCTCTACGGGGGATTTAACCCGATCCCCAGTTGCGGTCGATGGGGATGGCGTATTGTCGAAAAGAGAAATGAACCCAAGCAAGAGCAAGAGAAGGTTAGTAACACCATGGACAATGGCCATTCCTCAAGGCGTGATTTTCTGAAAGCCATGGGCCTGGGCGTGACAAGGAAACTCACAAGGAGCTCGATGACTACAACAGGATTGGGAAGGGGGCACGCTTTTTCGACGACGGGCCTCCGAGACCCGACATTGATGACTGGAAAAAAGCGAGGCCAGATCGTTAATGGGCCTGCCGAGCTTCTCGGCAGAATGCGTTTACCCTGTAGCCGGCGGGAGGTCAACTAATGAAGTACACAAAGGGAATGAGCGCAGCAATTGCTGCAGTCACCTTGATCTCTTTTTCTACGGATCATGTGGTCCACGCAAAGCAAACGCCGCCCTGCTCGTTTCATGTCGAGAGACAAAAGATGGTATTGACCAATGGGCTGTGTCGTATTCGCTGGACCGCCTCCAAGCGAGGATGGATCGGCCAATATGAGCGGTTTGTTGTCGATGACTGGAAGACGCTCGCCCTGGACGATGTACCGGAAGGCGCCGCGTATGAGGTCCTCGAATTGCCAGGCGAACCTGATTATGCAGCTTTTCAGGACAGATTTGTGGTGGGCCATTATCCCGAGGTACAGACCGTACGATTGTCCACACTCCCACCTTTGAACACGAAACCAGAGGCTGTTTACTCCTCACCAGAGTACATTGAGATTGTTTGGAAGTTTCCGATTTTAGATAAGGGTAGGGAAGCCTGGCAGGTCGTCACATCTTTTTCGATCCGGCGTGATACCTATCACATTCAAGAAACGGTACGGTTTGAGCGAAGGCGGGGGGGACACGGCGTGCGAGTGCGGCGCGGGTGGCACATCAAGGACATCCCTAAGGCCCTGCGAAGCAGCATTGTCCAGAGCCTTACCCACCGGGGTTGGCGCTTGAGGGAGGGAACGTTTCTTGTTGCCGCGACCCATGATCCTGACAAACCGTGGACGCCCTATTCGGGGGGCGGCGGGCTTGTGCGGCTGGGCGGTCGAGGCCTCTCCGAGCGGAAGATCGATCCGACTCCGAATTACCGCATGTATCATCAGGCACCGCCATCCCTGGAGAACGATGGCTGGATCGAACTGCGAAAAGGGGAAGTCTATACGCTCCAGCATTACATCATCACACATCCAGTTTATCCTTTCAAACGTGCCTTTATCGACTACTTCCACAAGCTGCAGCCGCTGGAACAGCTTCGCCCCCGGTATAGTTGGCGTTACTTCATTGACAAGTGCATGTGGACATTGAGGTACACACCCGGCGTGTACATCGATGGTGGCCAGTGGGGACACTACTACAAGAATTGGTATAGCCTCAATCGCAGGCCCCATATCGAAAAGGTCACAAGCCTGGACTGGGGTGCTTCCTGGGACATTTGGAACGCGTACTTTCTTCTGCTCTACGGGCAGCGATACAAGGACAAATGGGCTCTTGAGCGCTACCATAAGTTGCACAACGGTATTGTGATGAACGACTGGCAGATCGAAAGGCCTGGGCGCTTGATGGATGGTGCGATCTGGATGGAGCGGGATGAGGAGGGCAATTTCCATATTTCCAATTGGATGAGGAAGGAAAATCCCAGGACGCTTTGGGTATGTGACGCGGCAAAAGTGGGTTATTTTCTTTGTCTTCTTTACGAGAGGACCCGCGACGAAGTCCTGCTCGACAAGGCCAGGCGGGCCGGTGCTTTTCTGCTTCGCCTTCAACAGGATAGCGGCGATCTCTTGGGAAGCATAGTTTCGGAAGAAGGCGAGGTAAGGGCTCCCTCCAATCTGGGTGGAACTGTCAGTCCAATCATGCTGTGGGCGAAATTGTACGAGATTACCGGTGACGTGAAATACCTGCGAGCTGCTCGACAAACCGCCGATTTTTGCCTCAGGACATGGCTTTCTAACGACCAGTGGCAGATGTTCGGCGGTGAGATCGACTCCTTTTACCTGGCAGACTCCACCAGTGCAATGTACGCCGTCATGTCGTTTGCGGCGCTTACTCTGGCCGGCGGAGGAGAAAAGTACTGCCAGGCAACCGCTGACGCGGCAAATTACCTTGTCTCACAGCAGTGGCTCTTCGACATCAATTACGGATATTATCGTAGAAAGGCGCGCTGGAACGGCACGGACTTCAAGACTGCAGGATCCCTCCAGGGCTGGATTCGCCCGGAGTGTATCTTCAGCATGTACATGGCCTGGAAAGCCACCGGTGACAGTCTCTATCGGTACAGCATGGAGCAGCACGCAGCCTGGATGACGTACATGCAATACGACAACCGGGAAAGTCCGCGCACTTTCGGCGGGGGATCGGAGGCGCTGCAATCATCCACCGATGTGCTGAATGGCTTTGGTTCGAATTTTTTCCCAGAGACCGTAGGGCAGGCCATCGCACTTATTGAGTTAATGCAGGACGATGACGACGCGGCACAAGTAAAACGTGAGTGAATGACGCGAAATAAGGGAGGTTTGGCATGGCGAAACTGAAGTATGCCGTACACGCCTACGCATGGACAGGAAGTTGGAGCAACAAGATGTTGGGATTAATCGACCGAGCGACGGACCTGGGTTTCGACTACATAGAGATTCCTCTTATGGAAATTGAACTCATAGACCCGCAAGGGATCAGGGAAAGACTGGAGAAAGTGGGTGCGGGTGTCGTAACATCCACGGCTTGCTCAAAAGAGAACGATATCACTGCTGATGAGGAGGAGACGAGAGCGAGGGGAGTTGAATATCTGAAGAAGTGTGTGAAAGCGACCGCGGAAATGGGGGCGAAAATTTTTTCGGGAGTGACTTACTCGGCCATTGGACGAAGAATTGATGGCATGCCAGACGAAGGGTATTGGGAGAAATCAGCCAGAGGCCTAAAACAGGTGGCCAGATTTGCTCAGGAACTCGGTGTCACGGTGGGCATTGAACCGATCAATCGCTATGAGACGTTTTTAATTAACACCTGCGATCAAGGGCTTAAACTCAAAGACATGATCGACGAGCCGAACATCGCCATTCATTTGGATGCTTATCACATGAATATTGAAGAAGACGATTTCTATGAACCCACCAAAAGAGCGGCTCCCCACTTGTGTCATTTTCATTTGAGCGAGAGTCATCGTGGGATTCCCGGCACAGGGACGGTCGACTGGGGTGCAATCTACCAAGCCCTGAGTGAAGCCAAATATACGGGAGTGGTAGGACTGGAATCTTTTGTGGAAGTTTCGGAGGCGATGAGGGCCGCAACCTGTATCTGGCGTCCCCTGGCTCCATCAAGTGATGAGTTGCTATCGGAGGGCTTGAAGTATCTCAAGGGTCTGGAAGCCAGGTACTATGGCGTGCATTGGCGAACCCGGAAGGGGTGGAAGAAAAATTAAGCAGAAGCCCCCGACAAGATTCAGTTTTCCGGCTGGGACCACCGCTTGAGGTGATCCGAATAGAGTTCCCTATCGGGGCCGATTGCTCCTTTCCGGGCGCAGACGCGCGAGGCAAACTCCAAGGCGCGCTCAAGCCCCTTCGCTCTAGGCCACTGGTTTAGCAAGGCAAGTATCATTACGGCACTGAAAGCATCACCCGCTCCGACCGTATCTACCACCTCTGCCTGCTGCGTGGGCCGGCCCCAAAAAGTTTCTTCTCCGGCGGTGACCAGAAAAGCGCCGTCAGCGCCCAAAGTCACGATCAGGAGCTCGAGCCCGAGCTGAGATCGCAGACGCTTGGCGGCTGCCTCCTGTTCTGCTTTCGGTAAGTTCTCGCATTCTAAAACCTGTGCTAACTCGCTGTCATTCATTTTGGCCCACTTGGCCTGGGCCAGCTGGAGGTGCACGGACTTAGTTTGCCACCATGGTGAACGAAGGTTCAGATCGACAAAAGCCGGTAAGCGGACGCTCTCTCGAAGCACTTTCAGAGCTTCAGCTGACTGGTCACGCAAGATCAGGGTCCCATGGTAAAGAAGCGAACATCGGTTCCCCTCGACAGCAGACAGAGCCGCCTGGGGTTCAATCGCGTCAAAAGCCTGATCGGGAACTATTGTGAAGGTAGGTTGCCCGTCACGAAGACTCACCGTGACTTGGCCCGTCTGGAGTTCCTTATCTACTTGGACCCCGCTGGTATCCATCCGCCATTCTGTCATCTTCTCCAAGACGTATCCTCCATTCCGGTCTGGCCCGATGCGGCTGATGAAAAGGGGATTCAGTCCAAAACCCTGAAGATGCCAGGCGACGTTGAATGGAGCCCCTCCCAATACACCAGCACCGTCAGGGAAAATATCCAGGAGGACCTCTCCAAAGACCACGGGACGAGGGGGGGGCGAGAGATCTGATGATTCCATAAAATGAAAATCCCTACACTTTCCAGGGGAGAATTTTTTATCAACCAGAAATATGAACCAGACACTACAATTGCGCAACAGTTTTAGCAAAAAGCATCGCAAGATTATCCTTTCCGTCAGTAGTGGCTTTTCACATCGACTCCAGGTACCATGGAAGGAAGGCAGAAAGTAATTTGAGGGGAAGTGAATCGAGGCGATTTTCACCGGGTTGCCGAAACAGCGGCCCACAGGAGGGAGGAAAGATGTCTTATAAGACAAGATCTGTCATGTGTCGGATCATGATCTTCCTGCCGGTTCGTACATTGATGGCCGCAGTGACAATGCTGAGCATCGAAGCCCAGGTTGCAGATCAGACGAACAACCCAGTCAAGCCGCTGCCTTACACGAAAGAAGAACTGCTCAGTCGTGAAGTACGGGACTCTTACGAGGGCGATTACCTTGACCGCGTGGCATTCCCGTTAGGCGGGATCGGAACCGGCTGCATCAGCCTCTCTGGCACCGGCAAGCTAATCGATTGGGAAATTTTTAACAACCCGAATAAGGGCTACCAGCCACGCTACAGCTTTCTTGCGGTATGGGCGAAGGCCGAGGATGAGAAGCCGGTCTTTAAGGTGCTGGAAGGGCAGCTGCGCGAGCGGCTGGACGGGCCGATGTACCTGGCACCGGGGATGTGGTACTTGGGTAACGGGGGCGGTCCGCAACAGACGCAGGGAGCGGGCCTGCCGCGCATGCGCGAGTGTAAATTCGTGGGCCGCTTTCCTTTCGCCAGAGTTTACCTCAAGGACAGGACACTGCCGCTTGAAGTTACGATCGAGGGCTGGAGCCCGTTCATTCCGGGTAACGACAGGGACAGCTCGCTCCCGGTAGCCATCCTCTATGTCACACTGAACAACCGGACACAGAAGACTGTTGAGGCGTCATTGGGAATCAACGTGCAGAACCGTGCGGGCAATCTCAACGAAGTGATCCGCGAGCCGGGGTTCTACGCTCTATACATGCACGATGGCAAAGAAGGAGGAAATAGCATGTTCGTCGCCACGCCTAAGCCAGTCACAACTTGGCAAGCGAATTGGCGGGACGAGCCGGTGTTCATGACTCTGGAGCATTTTATTAGGACGTTTGCCGAACGGGGGAGGTTCGATAGCCAGGGACCGGTCGTCGCCTCAAAGCAACAGGCGGAAAGACATACCGGAGTCCCCACAAAAGATTGTAACGAGAAAGGTGATGCTGGATGTAATGACCAGGTCGGATCTCTGGGTGTGAACATAACGCTCAAGTCAGGTAAGTCGCATACGATTCCGCTGATTATTGGCTGGTATTTCCCGATATTCGATACGGGTAGGCCGCACGAGCTGGGCAAAGGCATCACGTCCTGGCGTAACTACTACGCGCTGCAGTGGGCGAGCGGTCTTCAAGTCGCTCAATACGTGGTCAACAATCTGAAACGCCTGGAGGCTGATACACGCTTATTTCAGGAAACATTCTTCTCCTCGACTCTACCCGGTGTAGTGCTTGAGGCGGTGTCCAGCCAGCTCTCTGTGCTCCGTTCGCCTACCGTCATTCGGTATCCGGACGGTACGCTTTACGGCTGGGAAGGCTGCGCGATTGACCGTCGACTGGGTTACGGCACCTGCAATCATGTGTGGAACTACCAACAGGCGATTCCATATCTGTTCCCAAAGCTGCAGAGGTCGATCCTGGAGAATTTTTACTTCAACGGTTTGCGGGAATCCGACGGGGCAGTCCAATTCCGAATGCCCCTGGGGCCGGGTCGCAAAGTTGCCGATTTGGACCCGAGATGGACGAGATCCGATGGCAAGAAGACCAGGTATTTCGCGGCCGCAGACGGCCAGCTCGGCATGGTCTGCCAGGTGTATCGCGATTGGCAGCTAAGCGGCGATGATGGGTGGCTAAAAAAGGTCTGGCCGAAGGTAAAGAAGAGCCTTGAGTACGCCTGGGTGGATTGGGACAAGGATCGCGACGGACTGCTGGAAGGATGGCACCACAACACACTGGATCTGAACTTTTCCACGCCCGACCCCTTCTGCGGCAGTATTTACCAGGCGGCGCTGCTGGCGGGGGAACGCATAGCGCGCTATCTTGGGGAGGAGGCATCGGCGAGGGAATACCGGCGGGTTTACCAGTCCGGAAAGAGACTGACGGACGAGCGGTTGTTTAACGGCGAATACTACCACCAGATGTTGCCAGCGCCCGGGGATTACCAGTTGGGTAATGGCTGTATTTCCGAACAGGTGCACGGACAGTTATATGCCAGGATGTTGGGGCTGGAAGATGTCTTCAACCGCGAAAACATCCACAAGGCCCTGGCGGCGCTGTTCAAATACAACTACAGGGATGATTTTTATGATTTTACTAACGTCTATCGGGCTTACTCAGTTGGCGGCGACCGTGGGTTGCTGATCGCCACTTGGCCGAGGGGTGGCCGGCCCGAAAAGCCGCTGCTTTACGCCGATGAGACCATGAGTGGATTCGAATACCAGGTGGCGGGAAACCTCCTATACGAGGGCTATATTCTCGAAGGACTGACAGTCATTAAATCCATTCGCGACCGCCACGACGGGAAGAGGCGCAACCCCTATGACGAATTCGAGTGGGGGCACCACTATGTGCGTCCGATGGCCAACTACTCGGCGCTGCTGGCACTGTCAGGCTTCCGCTACTCCCGCGTCGAGAAGTCGATCCTGCTGGACCCGCAGCTTTACCGCGATGACGCACGGATCTTCTTCAGTGTGGAGGGCGTCTGGGGCACCGTGGCGCAGAGGAAGGATGGCGCCAAGATGACCGCATCGGTTGAGCTCACCAAGGGTAGTATCGAGCTGTCCAAGCTCGTTTTACGCTGGGAGGGCAAGGTCACAGAGTCCGCCGCGCGTGTCGGCGCAAAGGCGATAAACGCTTCCATAAGAACTGAAGACGGTCTGGTTGCGGTGAACCTAGACACGACGGTTGAGGTCAAGCCTGGTCACCCCTTGGTGGTTGAATTTGCGTTGAAGTAACAGAAAAGAATCGACGCGATATGAGAAGCCGGGACCTTCTGAAGACGATGGACCCAGGGGCGGCGTATCGATGCCGTAGTAGAAGCGGTGTGAGAAATGCAGGCTAGACAATGATCATCAGGAGACAATTTACGTAGGAGGTAAAGATTATGAACGCGCCTTCATTTGTCAGACTCGTGGCATTGTTAGGAATCGCCGTAAGCGTGGCAGCCTCATCCGGAAGGATCAGCACCATAAGAACCACACTCGCGAAAGAAGCTCCTGTTTGTTCCTTGGAAGAAAAGGAAGCCTCCATCAGCCTCAGCAATGGCCTCTGCCGGATCGTGTGGAACAGGACCAGGAAGGGCTGGGCGGCCCAGTACGAGTGCCGGGTGGACTCCGGATGGGAGACGGTGGCCTGGGACGACCTGGATAAGGGCGCCGCCTACGGCGTGATGATCCTGGAAAACCCAGAGAAGTTAATCTCCCAATGGCAGCCCCTTCCGACGGATGCGCAGAAGGCACTGCCAGCTAACGACACGAGGCCGCAGGTCATCCGAAAGAGCGAGGATGAGATTCAGATCCAGTGGTCCTTCGAAATCGCCGACCGAGATGGTAGAAAGTGGCCGGTCGCGAGCCACTTTCGCCTCCGCCGGGGGGAACGTCACATCCACGAGGACATCAGCTTCCAGGCACCAGTCTACAGGAAAGTGCGTTTTCAGCGGGCCTGGCTGGCCAAGGACATTCCG
>JALLOM010000100.1 GCA_027717865.1 Acidobacteria bacterium AH-259-O06
CCACAAAGATGCGGAAGGGCTGTTTGCCACCAAGATTTATCCGCTGCTCAAAGCCAAGTGCTTCGGCTGTCACGGTGAAGACCCGAAAAATCTCCTTGCGGAGTTCAATATGCTAACCCGCCAGGGACTGCTAAAGGGCGGGGAGAGCGGCGAGTCGGCCATTGTGCCGGCCCATCCTGAAGAGAGCCCGCTTTACATTTCGGTGACACGGGAAAACAAGGACCTCCAGATGCCGCCCAAGGAAAACGACCGGCTCAGCCAGCAGCAGGTCGAGTGGGTGCGTGAATGGATTGCCGCCGGCGCCCCGTGGCCGGACCTGTCCCAGCCAGTAACCCGTTCGGACAAGTGGGACAAGAAGTATGGCGTACTGGTAAAGACCAGCGGGGGGTTGTCGCCGGAGTGGACCAATCGCAAATACAAACCGGAAGATTTGTGGGCTTATCAGCCCATCAAAAAGCCGTTGCTGCCCAAGGTGGTGGGCGCCAAACACCCCGTCGATGCGTTCATCCAGCACAAGCTCAAAAGCAAGGGTTTCCAGCCTGCGCCGCCGGTGGACAAGCGAACGCTCATTCGCCGGGCGACGTTTGACCTGACCGGCCTGCCGCCAACGCCGGAGGAGGTCGGGGCGTTCCTCAAGGACGATTCACCGGATTCCTTTAAGAAGGTGGTTAAGCGATTGCTGGCTTCTCCGCATTACGGTGAGCGTTGGGGGCAGCATTGGCTGGACGTAGTGCGGTATGCGGATACAAGCGGGTTCTCCAACGACTACGAGCGGCCAAACGCATGGCGGTATCGCGATTATGTCATCCGCAGCCTCAACCAAGACAAGCCGTACAACCAGTTTGTCATCGAGCAGATTGCCGGCGATGAGCTGGACTCGAAAAATCCGGACAACCTCATCGCCACCGGTTTCCTGCGCATGGGACCTTGGGAACACACCGGCATGTCGGTGGCGACGGTGACACGTCAGCAGTTCCTGGATGATGTCACGCACGCCGTCGGAGTGACGTTCCTGGCGCAGGGCCTGCGCTGCGCGAGTTGCCACGACCATAAATTTGACCCCATCCCCACGCGCGATTACTACCGCATGCAGGCGGTCTTCGCGCCGGTGCAGTTTGCTGACCGGCGGGTGTCGTATCAGCCCTACGAAAACATTTCGAGCTTTGCCTTCACCAAGCCGCGGACGGAACGCGTGCTGAAAGAGGCGCAGGCTGAAAAACAAAAGTTCACGGACAGAAGCAACGCCGCCATTGCGGCCCGGCTCAAGGAACTGGGCGCCAAGAAATGGGAGGACCTGCCGGAAAACCTGCGCCCGCGCCGGCGCTTTTACGGGTTGGACGCGCAAGACCGCAGCATGGACAAGATTCTGACCAAGCGCATTGCCTACTATCAGCGGGAGATGAAGCGGTACGAGCCGCTGGCCTTCAGCGTCTACGACGGGCCGTTGCCGAACCTGGCCAAGTACAACCGCTCGCCCATCAACCACCTCCCGCCAAAGGAACAACGGCGGGGTGAGGTGCAAGAGGTACACATCCTAAAAGGCGGTGCGCTCGAGGCGCCGGGTGAGCCAGTGCAACCAGGCGTGCTCAGCGCTGTGAATAGTCTGAACCTGCAAATCAAACAGCGCCAAATTTCCAAAACTACCAATGGCCGGCGGCTGGCCCTGGCGCGGTGGATTGCCAGCCCGCAAAACCCGCTCACGGGGCGGGTCATCGTCAACCGGAGCTGGCAGCACCACTTTGCCGGCAAGGGTGTCGTGGGGACACCGAACGACTTCGGCAAGATGGGCACCAAGCCGACTCACCCGGAACTGCTGGACTGGCTGGCGACATGGTTCATCGAGAATGGCTGGTCGCTCAAGAAGCTGCATTATCTCATCATGAGCTCCGCCACGTACCAGCAGTCTGGCAGTCATCTGCAGATGGCAAAGTTGAGCGAGGCTGATTCCAATAATGAATTACTGGCCTACTACCCCACGCGCCGGTTGACCGCTGAGGAAATCCGCGATGCCATGCTGGCCGTCACCGGCGAGTTGAACCACGAGATGAGGGGCCCAGGTGTCTATCCGGAAATCAATCACGAGGTTGCCCTGCAGCCGCGGCACATCATGGGATCCATCGCGCCCGCCTACCAGCCCTCGCCCCGGTCCGAACAGCGTAACCGGCGCACCATCTACGCCTTCCGCTACCGCACACTGGCCGACCCCATGCTCGAGGTGCTGAACAAACCGGGCAGCGACATTTCGTGCGCCAGGCGCGAGGAGACTACCGTGGCCACGCAGGTCTTCGCGCTGTTCAACAGTCAGTTTGCCCACGACCGCGCACTCGCATTGGCACATCGCCTGCGCAAGGAACATGCGCATGAGGGTACACAAATCGACGCAGCCTACCGCCTGCTCTTCGGCAGGCTGCCAAGCGGGAAAGAAAAGGAGCTCTGCCTTAAGCATTACACTAGGATGATCTCCCATCATGGCGAGCACAAGCCTGTGAAGGCCGAGCGGCCAATGTCAGTTCAGCGGCATATGGTCGAGGAAATGACCGGTGAGGAATTCGGCTGGGACGAAGAGCTGGACATCATGAAACACTACGTGCCCGACCTGAAGCCGTGGGACGTCGGGCCTGAGACGCGAGCGCTTGCCGAAGTCTGCCTGGTGCTGTTAAATTCAAACAAGTTTGTCTACGTGCGGTGAAATGGGGGTCAAATGAAGAAACCATCCCTGCCATTCGGTTGTTGCAATTTCGCGAAAGCCTCGCGGCGTGATTTCCTTTACGGCCTCGGCGCCACCCTGGGCACGGCCGCTTTCAATGCTCTTCTGCGGGCCGAATCCCCCAAAGCCGATTCCGCGGGACCTCTCGCTCCGAAACCGCAGCATCACTCGGCCAAGGCCAAAGCCTGTATTTTCCTTTTCATGGAGGGGGGCCCCAGCCACGTCGATACTTTTGACCCGAAGCCAAAGCTGCGTGAGCTGCACATGAAGGAATTCGTGCGGCAGGATAAGTTCGCGTCGGCGATGGCCAGCGGAAAGCGCTATTACGTCGAAAGCCCTTTCCAATTCCGAAAGGCAGGGCAGGCTGGCATCGACCTGTGCGAGCATTTCCAGGAACTGGCCAAGGTGGCCGACGAGCTCTGCATTTACCGCGGTTGCCAAGGGGAGTCCATCAACCATCCTACCGCCTGCTACCACATGAACACCGGCAACCGCTTCGGCGGCGACCCGGCCATGGGCGCGTGGGTCACTTATGGTCTGGGTACAATGAACCAGAACCTACCGGCCTTCGTCGTGCTGCCGGAACTGGCCTACCCGCAAGGCGGCGCGGCCAACTGGTCCAACGGTTTCCTGCCGGCTTTTTACCAGGGCACACCATTGCGTGCCCGGGGTTCGCCCATCCTCGACCTCGACCCACCTGATGGCGTCACGCGCGAGGTGCAGCGGCGGAACCTCGATTTGCTGTCCGCGCTGAACCGCGAGGATGCCAAACAGCATCCGCACCAGAAAGAACTGGCGGCGCGCATGGAAACCTACGAGCTGGCTTATCGCATGCAGGCTCAGGTGCCCGACGTCGTCGATCTCAAAAAGGAAGACGACAAGACGCTGGAGATGTACGGCATCGGCCGCAAGGAAACCGATACCTTCGGCCGGCGCTGCCTGCTGGCGCGCAAGCTGGTGGAAAAGGGTGTGCGCTTCGTGCAGGCATTTGCCACCGGCTGGGACTCGCACGATTACATCGCCAAATCACACAAGGCCCGCATGCGCGCGGTGGACCGGCCCATCGCCGCGCTCATCACGGACCTCAAGCAGCGTGGGTTGCTCGACGAGACGCTTATCATCTGGTGCGGCGAGTTCGGCCGCACGCCGGACAACGGCCTCCGAGGTGGCACTACAGCTCCGGGCCGCGACCACAACGCCAAGGCCATGTCCATCATGATGGCCGGCGGTGGTGTGAAAAAGGGCCATGTCATCGGCGCCACCGACGAGATTGGGGAAAAGGCAGTGGAGGTTGTGCATCCCATCAAGGACTTGCACGTCACCTTCCTTCGTCTCCTTGGGCTGGATGACCGCAAGCTGACCTTCTTCCACGAAGGCCGCTTCAAGCAACTGAGCCAAACCGGCGGCGAGGTAATCAAGGAACTGATTGCGTGAGCCACCGGCGTCTTGGGGTGAAAGCTTTTTCTCCCGTAGCTTGCTGAAGAAGCGCGCGGAAGAGATGATGGTTCAGGCAGCCATTAACTTCCTTACCTCCCTGAGTGATGAGCAAAAGGGTGTAGCGCACTACTCCTTCGGCGACTCCTTGTCAAGTGCTACCACGGTGACCTGGAGTCACTCGGAGACATCTGGACTTGAGGCTCTGAAGTAATCGTTTGGGCCGAAAGTCTTCCAAAGTGGCGGACTACGGCAATGCCGGGACGCAGGCTGAGGTCGGCGAAAAAGGAGCCTATTTCCACTCCCAAAATTTCGCTTGTGTATTCCCTTTTTCGTCTACTTCGTACTCAAATAGAGCCGCGATCTCATTTAAGTGCGCCAATTTTTGCGATGAGGTCTGATAGTAGATGGCTCCGCGCCAACTGGCAGCGGAGCCCTGCCCGGTCGGCTTTCCAACCCCCTGGCCTTTCCACGTCGCCGTTTCGCCATCCTTGGTCGTGGTAATTCCTTGACCCTCTCCGTACAGAGATCCGTCTGGTCTAACGATTGCGCAGTACGTACCTATGTCGCTTGTTTCTGCGCCCAGAAGCTGGCCAAAAGCATGGAAGGACACTTCAACCTTGGGACTCGAACCCTCGGACGACAGCACCCTAGTTCCTATGACTTTGCCCCTCTCTTCGCCTATTTGATCCCCTAACATGGTAATCCCCTCCTTTCTTAGACTGGTGTGAGAATACTACTTATGGATTGGTAGAATTGCAAAGATGCATCGCTCCATCTTGGGGAGATGGTCCTCTGCTCTGCCCCCGGGACGCCAGCTGGAACGGGACCCCTGCCGAACTGGGTTTTGCTTCAGGGTGCCGAGTGTGTGCTGTAGGCCTCAAGGCTCGCCTCCTACCACCACGCGCAGACATCCGCCACCCTCAATTGAGCAGTGTGAGCACGACGGCGCGAACATCCATCACTTGCTTACCAGGAACCTCGATGGCACGTAGGGTTAATGTGCCGCGGCCTTTCTTCAACCGCACAATCCCCAGCCGAAGCGGTTTGAAGTCTTTCACATACGATTCGCCGCCCCTGTGGACACGATCGTTTTCGGCACCTCTCAGCGGAGGATCATGCGGCTCGGTCACTTGGCCCTGAATCCGGCTGCCGTTGAAGCTTAATTCAACCGTCGAGCCGATGTCTTCTTTGGGGCACGTATAGTAAATTACCGATTCGTACTGACCACTGTTGGCCACTTCAATATCCCAGGTGATCTTGTCTTCGGTGCTTACCCAATTCTTAAAGAACGAACAGTTAGGCGCTCTGGCGCTGCGCTGAACATTGCCGTGAGGCACCCCGTCGCGCGCCGGGAGCGGCGTTGAAGGACACGCGGGGTAACCGACGGGGAAAGGACGGTTGTCGTCGGTCAAACCGGGCAGCAACTCAGCTTTCCACCGTGCCACCGCTTTGGACAGCTGTGCAGCGAGTTTCTGTTTCTCTTTGGAAACGTCCTTATCCTGCCCCGGATCGGCCTTCATGTCGTAGAGCTTGCCGGTATGATCGAGCCGATAGCGTTGTGTGCGGACGCTGACCCTACCCTTCCAATGGGAGAAGATCGTGCGATCCGACCAGTTTTGGGCGGATCCCAGAAGCAACGGCTTGAGGCTAATGCCGTCCAGCGGCTTTGTGCTGACCACCTGGATCCCGCTCAGGTCGGCCAGGGTCGGCAGGAGGTCGATGGCGGCGGCGATTTGGGAAATCCTGGTGCCAGGCTTGATATGCCCCGGCCAGCGAATCAGGAAGGGCACCCGGACGCCACCCTCGTCGGTCGATCCTTTTCGTCCTTTCATCCCGTCGTTCCAACGCCAACTGTTCGGTCCATTGTCGCTGAAATAGATCACGATGGTCTTTTCGGAGAGCTTCAATTCATCGAGCTTGTGAAGAATGCGTCCCACGTTCCAGTCAATATTTTCGCACAGCGCCAGGGCGGCGCGGGTCCGGGCGGGTTCCTCTCTTTTTGGATCCCGGTTGCGCATCTTAAGCGAGAGGTCCTTGAACTTCTCGTAGAATCTTTCCGGCACCTGGAACGGAGTGTGAGGCGTGTTGTAAGGAAGGTAGCAAAAAAAGGGACGTTCCCGGTTTTGTTCGATAAACGCCAGGGCGTGGTCCGTCAGATCGTCGATAATAAACCCATTGCCCCGCACGATCTCCCCGTTGTGCTCCAGAATCGGGCTGAAATAGTTACCCCAGTGGCCGGAGCAGAACCCGTAGTATTCGTCAAACCCTCGGGCGTTTGGATGGTAGGGATATTGCGTGCCGTTGTGCCATTTCCCGAAGGCAGCGGTTGCGTAACCGGCCGCCTTGAATGTGTCGCCCATCGTCTTTTCGTCCAGGTCCAGCCGCTCCTGTCCAATCGAGGTACCATGCACGCCGCCCCGTGGATGGTATCGCCCCGTTAAGAACTCGGCCCGCGTTGGCGAGCACACCGCGCAGACATAGAAGCGGTCAAACAGAGCCCCGCCACGAGCTAACGAATCGATATTCGGTGTTTTCAGGTTGACGTTGCCGTGAACACCGAGGTCGCCCCAACCCTGGTCGTCGGACAGAATGACCACGATATTCGGAGGCCCGTTTGCCGCCTGGGTGGATTCGGTCAAGTGTATGCCGCCACAGGCGACGATCGCGAAAAGCACGATTCCCAGTCGAATGATATTCCTCATAATTGGTTTCCTTCGTGATTCATTTCATTTATGACCTAACACGAGAATCCCCATTTTACCAAGACAATAGTCTTCATGGTCGTTCCCCTTCGTTCACCTAATGCCCTGGTGCGACGACTTCAATGGTCTACTCCCGGACGCGCCATGGACGAGCCGTTTCTACCGGTTGCGGTAGTAGTTCGGATAGGCGGGCTTCTTGCTCCTCTTAAGCGGGATGCTTTCCCAGCTCTCGGAAGCACCCACTCTACAGACGAAGCGATAAGATGACAAGGAGGTTAATCTCTTCCGCTGGGAAATAAAGACACAGCCCCGCTGTCAGCGATCTGGTGGGGTAACAGCCGTGGGGGGTTCGAGTCCCCCCTTTTGCACCATTTAAGTCAATGGAAGGAAATTGTCGGGGTCATTGTGACCCCAGTGGAGGTGAACTGTTATTTGCCTGACCCGTTGTCGAGTAGCGGATGACTCCCGACTGATCGATGAAAAAATACCTTTTCCCCGTGCTTCCGGGAGTATCAGGCCATCCCTTTCCCCACCATGTGTAATTGGAACCAGATGGGTTGTCCAAGCTGTAGGTGTAACCATGGCTGTCCGCTGAGCCTTTTACTGAGATCAGACCTTCGTTAAAGAGTTGGTTGTCGGCATCGGCATAAACCCCGTACTTGGCGTGGTAGAGTTCCTGGGCAGTGACCCAAGTTCGCAGGTAGGCAATGGCTGCTGTCTCGTTTGCTGCCATCTTCGACTCACTCAGTCGTGGGACAGCCATAGCGGCAACGATCCCGATGACGGCCACGACAATTAGAAGCTCAATAAGGCTAAAGCCTGAATTTTTAGAAGCAGAGGCCACAGAATTCCGCATTACCTTTGTCCTAAATACTCTGATATATAAGGATACCATAAAATGCGGCCTGAAAATGAGGTCAGGTCTGGGAAATTTAGATTTGGGCCAAAAATTTAAATTTTGGGTCAAAGTTTTCAAGACCTGACATCCCTCTGCCCCTTGCAGCGCTGGCACCTGGATCGCTACCATGGGTGTGACGTGAAATGGAAAGCCATACTGGGCAGCCTGGGAGGCAGATTTCTGGGCGCAGTGCTGCTGGTGGCAGCTGGGGCCAAGGCCGTTGATCCGGGGACCTTTGCCGAGCAAATCCAATTGGAGGGATTGGATTTTTTCCTTTCGACCCGGACGGTGGTGTTAATTGCGCTGGCTGTAGAGACTGGATTGGGAATGGCCTTGCTCATGGGGGTGCGCCGACTCTGGGTACTTAGCCCCACCGCCCTGCTGGTCAGCTTTCTCCTGTTTCTGAATGGGCGCAATTACTGGCTGGTCCTGCACGGGCTGCGCGATGAGAGCGCTTCCTGCGGCTGTTTTGGCAGCCTACTCAATCGTACTCCAGCTGAGGCCTTTTGGCAGGATCTGCTCCTTTTGGTGCCACCTCTTCTGTTGGCTTTTGGGGGTCGCCAGTCAGAAAGACGTTCCCTACGCAGGCTCCGTCTACTCCTGGCCGGCATCACGGCCGTTGCCGTGATGATCTACGCTGGAGCAAATCCCGACCTTCAATTTGTCGAAATCGCGGCCGCCGTGGCTGGACAGAGCAGCCAAGAGCGCTTCGTGCGTACCAGCGATTATCGCTTGATCATCGACAGTAGAGAAGCCGCCGAGACCGAAATATACCATTCGGACGAATCCGTGACCTTCCTCGTTTTGAGCTCCCGGCTTTCCAGTCCAGTCTTGCTGAGACTCCGCACGAGTGCGGTTGAGACGGTGGCTCAAGCCAAGATTTCTAGGGGAGGCGACGGATCTATTACCCTGCTGCCGGATCCGGTCTTCCGACCGCAGGGAGAATTTGAGCTGACTGCAGAAGGGATTTCCTTCACCGTGGAAGGTCACGAACTGCTCTTGAAAAGCAGTCAATAAAGGTAGTGGGGTCAGATCTTGAATTTTTGATTCTTGAGGATCAAAAATTAAGAATTCAAGATCTGACTCCTTTAGCTGTTAAACTGTAACTGCTGTAAGTGCGGCATGAGCGAACTCTGCGGCGCTGGTGGCTTATCGGAAACAATCGCAGCTGGACGAGCGTCAGTTTTTTATCGACCGCCAGGGAGTCATTCGCTACATCCATCCTGGCGGGCAGTATGTCAAAGGGGATCCCGATTACAAGACGCTCGTGAAGAAAATCGAAGAACTGTTGGATGGAGCCTTAGAGTAGGGCATGGGGTGGGGGGAAGGGGGCAGACCTTGTTGAAGGATGTATTAAAAACGGATTGACTAAAAACTCAAGGTCTGACCCCTTCCCCCCTGCCACACCCCTTGTTGAAGGATGGATTACAAACGGATTGACTTCGATCAGGAGCTGAATAACGGGCCGCAAACCTACAATGAGACCCTAGGAAAATGGTGGCAGAGCCGCAGCAGCGACTCGGCACACACTTATGCCTATCGGAGGATCGCAGAGCACATCTCTTCATTCTTTGCGCGACCTCCGCAGCGAATCATCGATTACGCCTGCGGAGCCGGACATATGTTGACGCGTCTCTCCAGGAGCTTCCCCGATTCTCGCCTGGCAGGAATCGATAGATCTTCATTTCTGCTGAAATTGGCCAAGAAGCGGTTGCGACAACTGGGCAAAGACTGGCCGCGGCGGGTGGAGCTGATTGAGACTGAGCTACCCGATTTCTCTTTGCCCCAGGGGCAAGCGGATCTGGTAATCTTCGTTTTTCCCAACATTGTTCCAAATCCCGACAATGATCAGCCTTACGAGGAGAACGGCTTTCATCATAAAGCAGATGCGGCGGTAGCGAAACATTTGGCCTGGGCTCGCGAGCCAGATCCGGAGGAAGAAACGGTGGAGGACGATTCAGAAACTGTGTACGATTCAATGCTCACTGACAAGGTCATCTCCCGGAACCTGCGAGGTCTACTCAAGAAGGGAGGCATCTGTGTGCGTGCACATTACGCCAATGCTCCCAGGGATGAATTGAGCAGGCTCGTCCGGCAGCGTCTCGCGTTTGAGGAAGGATCTCTGGATGAACCCGTCAGCGCACATAGGGCCGAGCGGCTCTTTGCCTTCCTTGGCTCCACCTATTTCCGCTCCAAAGTCACCGAAGATGTGTATCACCAGACCAGGGACGAAAGTGACAAGAGGGGTGGTTACCTGCTGACGACATTGCTGGCCGTTTGAGTTCAGCTGACAACTGCGCGGCGCTATGGGCCTGACCACAGACCACACACCACAGACAATAGACAACAGCTCAAAAGCTCAATAGCTGTAGTATCCGGACGGTCCGGACGGTACGAAGCTGACAAAGTCTATTGTTGGCTGCTAGAATCCCAAGGGAGTTATTATGTCAGAGGTATCATCAAACAGTCGCGTGTCAATCATGCATCTTATTTTGGTGCCAGCGCTGATCAGCCTGGGAGTCACAATCTTGCGGCTGGTCGGCGAACTCAAAAACTGGTCCCCGCTCTTGTTTAATCCCGAAGTTGGTGGCGGTGGTGCTCTTGTCGGC
>JALLOM010000101.1 GCA_027717865.1 Acidobacteria bacterium AH-259-O06
TCTGCTTCCTTGATCATTCCCTTGGCGTTATAGAACATGGAAAGACTGGTGTAGGCGAGAGGATTGGAGGGTTCCACGTCCCGAAACTGTTGTCCATACTTCAGAGCCTGATCTAAATTACCCTGATGGTAGTAGCACATGGCCAGAGCATGCAGGGCGTCACCGTACTTCGCATCCAACTCGATCGCTTTCTTCAACTCCTCTATCGCCTGTTCAAGCTGGTCCTCGGCGAAGTATTCCATTCCCTTTAGGTAGTGCTCTTCTTCGGACATCTCACGTTCTCCTGTTTCGTGCTTTGGCGTTTTCGTGCTGTCGTGCTTTCGTGATTGGTAGCTTGGTGCTGTGGCCGTCCTTTCGAACTCACGAAAGCACGAACTCACGAATGCACAGATTCACGAAAGCACGAAGGCACGACAGCACTATATTCGATTTCCATGTAGATCGTAAACACGGAGCTCACCCAGGTTTTGGAGTTCATTTTCCACCCGGGCTCGGTCTGCGACCACCGTAACCACCACTCGCTCTGGATCAAAGAAGCGCCTTGCCATTTCCCGCACCATCTCTTTTTTGACGCCTCGAACTGTGGGAATAAAGTTGCGGTAAAAGCCCTCCGGCAGCTGATAGAGCCGCCGGTTAACCTCCAGCGCAGCGACTGAGGCCGGACTCTCCATTTGACGGATGAAACTTCCGATCAATTCCGACTTAGAGCGGCTTAGCTCTTCTTCTTCCGGGAGCTGCTTGCGCATATGCTCAAGCTCCTTCAACATCTCCTCGATCGACTCGAGTGTGACTTCCGTCTTGACGCTTGCTTCCGCCAGGAAAAGGCCATCATGTCGATAGCTCTTCAACCCACTATATGCACCATAGGTGTAACCTTTTTGCTCGCGTAAGTTAAGAAAAAGACGAGCGCTGGCACTCCCACCTAAGACCTGGTTCGCTACTTTTAGGGCAATTGCATCGGGATGTGCTTTGGGCAGTGTTCGGCTCCCGAGCAGAATTTGTGACTGGACGGAATGGGGGCGATGGACCAAACAAACCAATCGCCTGGCAATTTGAGCGGGCTGCGGATAGTCGATGGAGGGCGCCTCCTGACCTTCCCAAGCTCCTAGGAAACGCTCAGCCAACCCGGTGGCCTCTTCCAGATCTATCGGACCAGCAAACAGAAAATAGGCGTTTGCAGGAACGCAATGACATCGATATGTGTTCAGAACCGACTCGGCTGTGGCCCTTTCCAGATCCTCCGGTGTCATACTCACTTTGGAATAGGGATGGGCCGGATAAAGAGTCTTAAAGGCGCGCTCGGTGGCCAAAAAATTTGGTTGGGAGCGCTGAGCAATCAGATGGCTTTTCCACCGGACCGTTAGTTTTTCTAACTCTCGCTCGGGAAAGCTCGGGTTACGCACGATATCGGAAAGAAGCTCCAATGCGGGCTCCAGGTGGTCTTCAAGAAATGTCATGGAGATGCAACCGTGCTCCATCAGGACTTCGCTGGCGTATTGGATAGCCCACTGATCCATGAGATCGGAAATGTCACAAGCAGAACGAGTACGAGTTCCGCTCTTGATCAGTTCTACAGCCAGGGAAACCAGAGCTAGATTATCGTCTGGGTTGCAAACACGTCCCACCGAAAGAACCAGTTTCACAGACAGGCGGGGAAAACGGTCATCCCGAACCACCAGCACTCTGAGTCCGTTGGAAAGTCGCTTTTCGGGAATTTCCGGATAGAAGACGTTTTTCTCAGTGCCGGAAGCTGGCGCTTTCACTTTCTAGGTTCCAAGTTCCAAGTTTCAGGTTCCAAGTTCCAGGCTCCAGGTTTCAGTTTCCAGGTTTCAGTTTCGAGTGTGGAAGCTATTGAGCTGTCGAGCCTTTGAGCTGTTGAGTTTTGAGTTCTGAGTTTTCAGCTTCTGGATTCTAGATTCTGGATTTCTAGCTCGTGACTCCTGACTCCTCACACTAGCCGTTCCCCGGTTGCACTACCATCAACGTACGATTCTCGGGACGGAACACTTTGTGTGCGGCTTCCAGGATATCGTTCTCGCTTACCGCCAGGTAACGATCCAGGTCGTGGTTGATCATTTGGGGGTCCTCAAAGAGGAGGGCGTAATCAGCTAATAGCTCTCCGATACGGGAAACCCTGGTCAGTCGGCTGACGAAGCGAAACATGATCTGATTTTTTGCCTTCTCCAGCTCCTCGGCAAGAATCTTTTCCTCCCGAAGCCGCTCCAACTCCTGGCCTACTGCCTGCAAGACCCGTTTGAAATTAACTTCACTCTGAACTTGAAACCAAATGTAGAAAAGCTCCGGTCCCTTGTATTGATTCGGACCCACTGAAAGATTCGTGATCCAATTGTTGTTGTAAATGAGCTTCCGGTAGAAGCGCGAAGATTCTCCATTGGACACAACAAGGGCAAGTACAGACAGCGCATAGTATTCCGGGGAGCCAAGGGCCGGCATATGATATCCCAGGTAAACCGCCGGCAACATCGCCAGGGGATCCTTCAGCATCTCCTTCTTCTCCACGCTTTGCTCGGGCTCCTGTAGGGCAGGCACCTGCGAACTGGTCCGATTCGAGATGGAGCCAAAATAGTTTCCCACCTTCTTTTGTGCATCTGCATCGATATCCCCGGAAAGCACCAAAGTCGCATTGCCTGGTCCATAGTAGGTCTGATGAAACCTTGCTGCGTCTTCCAAAGTGGCTTTTTGAAGGTCCTCCACCGCGCCGATGACAGGATGTGCATAGGCCCAGTTTTCGTAGGCCAGCTCCTCAAATCTCAGAGAGGCCAAACCGTAGGGCCGATTGTCATAACTTTGCTTCTTTTCTTCAATGACTGTTTGACGCTGGTTCTCGAAATTCTCCTGTGTCACCTTCAACGATCGCATCCGCTCCGCCTCAAGCCACAAAGCCAACTCCAGATAATGCGAAGGAACCGTCTCGTAATAGTTCGTTCGATCCTTGCTTGTGCTGGCGTTCCAGCGGCCCCCAGCGTTATCGATGTAGCTTCCATGCTCGTTCTTGGCAACATGCTCAGACCCCTCAAACATCATGTGCTCGAAAAGATGGGCAAATCCGGAAAGGCCTGGCTTCTCGTAGCTGGATCCGACTCGATAGTGGACGCTGAGGTGAACCAGGGGAGTCCGATTGTCCTGATGCAGTAGAACTTGCAGTCCGTTTTCCAGTTTATGTTCTGCAAACTCAATGGGCACTTTGAGCATCGACTATTTTCACTTTCCTGTTGTTCCCACCTCAAACTCGAAAAACATTAACTGCGCTCCGTTAGTCACGTCCAAGATTTCTGGAATATAGAGCCGCCTCCCAGCAAGATCTCCCTCCTCCGGAAGCCAGAAAAAGAGCACGCCATAATCGGAGCTACCAGGAGCAACGAGCTTTTCACCAAAAGCCTTGTGCTCAAAATCCATAATCATCTTTCTATCGACGACCTGTCGAACTAACAATTCGGGTCTGGTGGAGTACTCGGAAAGGGACTTTTTTAAAGTGATGTGAAGCAGGACTTCGGGGTATGGTATGGAGGGGAGGTTGGTTCCATCTTGATTCACGAAAAAGATGTCCCTTTCGTGGATTCGAATGGCAAAATCATTGTTGTTTTCGACGACCACCAACACCGGCAGGATCCCCTTTTTACGAAGCTTGTCAGTGTCGAAAAGCTCTAGAGTCTTGGCTTGCGTCTCACAGGGATGAGCGGCGATGACTATGTTCTGGAAAGCCTGATGAGCGCTGTACTGTTTGGCCGGTTTGACCTGAATGTCCCTGATCTTGTATTTGGCCCACAGCAGCGAGGAGCCGAAAACAAAAATCAGGCTCACCAACGCCCACTGCAAATATTTTTTCACGACCAACTTATGATAACTGATCATGGCTCGGAAAGGCTACAGGCCGTCAGGTCAGCAAACGAGTAAGCGCCTCGATTCCAAAATGGGATAGCAATCGAGCGGCTAGTTTCAAGTTGGGGGCAGGACTTGGAGGAGTTTGCGATAAACCTGCTCGAAGACAGCGTCCCGATTTAGCGGGGTGATTTTAAAAATCTCGACGTCCTTGCGATCCTTGACACGTTTGACAAAACCGGTCCCTTTGAGGGAAATCGTTCCCAGCAGCGGACATTCGGAATCGAGAGCCTCCACCAACTTTTCTTTAATCCGCACCGAAAGCAGTTCCATCTTGGCAATTTCGTCCACCACCACCAGATCCGCAGCTTTTCGATAGGGATTCAGGTGAGGAAGTACCAGCGTCTCCAGTACTTCAGGCTTGACCCCATACTTTCCAACCCGAAGTTCCGGTGCGGTCTGAAAGTCGCGATGAGCGAAAACGACCACGCTTCCATTCAGCGCCACCGCCTTAAAAGCCACACGGGTACCCTTTTCACGGATCTCCTCGGTATAAAAACCGGTGAGGGCGAGATGACCAAATCGATTGATAATTTTCTTGAGCAAGGTGGTCTTACCGACACCTGGATGGCCGGTCAGGAGAATATTCTTCACCATCGATTCAACTATAACTCATTAATGGATTCGCCTCCGAAAACCACTCGTCGCACTCTGTCGGCACCTGCCTTTCGTGCTTTCGTCTTTTCGTGCTTTCGTGTGGGCAGTCACGAAAGCACGACGGCACGACGGCACGCTGTGATAGAGATGTCACCCCTTGGAGTCAAGTCGAGACTCAGTTAAGCATGACTGGAAAGCTGGTGAATCAGATAGCGACAGATATGCCAACCATCCAGGTATTTAAAGGGGAAGGTTGCGGTCGTGTAGTGCCCGCAGGGCAGAACGACCAGTTGGTACGGGATGTTATGAGCCTCGTATTGATGCAATACCCTTTCAGTAAGCTGAGGCATGAACGTTAAGTCATATTTGGCGGTGATCAGCAGATGAGGACGATGTCTGCTCTTCAGGCGATTAATAAAGAAGTAGGGGCTAATAGGAGCCCAACATCGACGCAGATTCTCCAGTGAGACGTGACCTTCCAAACCCCAGCGTACATAGCGAGTTGAAAGACCGGTCCAGACCACATCGGCAAAAAAGGAAGAAACATGATTAAAAACCGCAGTGCAAATGGAGAGATCATGAACGAAAGCCAGATAGGTGATACACGATCCAATACTTGTGCCCAGGACCGCTATCCGCTTATAGCCCTGTTCCTTAAGCCAGATTACCAATTGACGAACCTCTAAAACGGCCTGCCGCGCGGCGTGCAAGGTTCGACCGATATTGGGACTTACCATGTAGTCGGCTCGCTTCATTGTTTCGGGCGCCCGCTGCTCGTGATAGGGCATACACAGACGGGCCGCCGTGATGCCAAGCCTTCTCAGGCTCTGGCAAAGACCCACATGACTGTCGGAAGCGGCGTTCCATTGAGGAAGAACGATCACAGCTTTTTCAGAATCTTGGGCTGTAAACAAGCGGCAGTAAACGGTATTGTTCTCAGGATAAAGCGAAGGTGTGGGAGTGGCAAAGGTCAAAACATTCCCCTTCAGGGCACAGTCCTGAAGGGGGGGCGGATCGAAAAAAGAATCGCTGTCGCGCAAAACCTCCTCGGCGTACTCTTTCAAACAGGTCAAAGGATCTCCTGGCCCCCTATCGCCGTTATTGCCGACCCATTCCAAGCCCCAATCAAAGGGGAAGATTCTTCGATTGCGGTCGCGCAAGGTCAGGGTTCGCTCTCGATTCTGAATCCAGCGTTGATAAAGGCTCATTCCTCTATTAGCTTGGCGAGTTCACTGCGAAATTCGATCTTGAAGAGTTCAAGAAACGTCAGACCTACTGCCACAATAATCGGCCCGAAGATCATACCAATCATCCCAAAATAAGCGATCCCACCCATAATGGCAAAAAACACAAGCAGAGTATGCATCTTGGCTTTTCCCTGGATGAAGAGCGGTCGTAAAAAGTTATCGATCATGCCCACAAAGAAGACTTCCGTTACCACTAGAAAAATTCCCCAACCTACCGACCCTGTCGCGAACAAGTAGATGGCCCAGGGGACCCAGACAATTCCCGTACCGACGACTGGGACCAAAGAGAACAAAGCAGTCAAGAAACCCCAAAAAAGGGCGTTAGAGATTCCCACAATCCAGAAAACCAAACCTCCAGCAACCCCCTGGGCCAAAGCGGTCAACAAGCTTCCGAGAACAGTAGCGCTGGTGACCTCTTGGAATTTGTTGACAAGCAGCTGCTCATAACGTTCGGGAAAGGGAGACCAGGTCTTCAGCTCTTCCATCAAACGGTTCCCATCCCGGAACAGAAAGAACATTGTTACCAACATGATCAGGAAACCCAGGAAACCAGTGAATATGTGAAAGAGACCAGAGAGCATAGCGGTGCTGTGGCTCAGAAAAAAGAGGCTCACCTGCTGAAGAGCATCAGCGAGACTACCCATGAGGTCGATATTGTCCAAGTCCAGGTTGATCCGGTCTAACAGCGGCTGTAAATAGGCGTTATCCTTAAGATCAAGGAGGTTTTCTAATTCGCCGCTTTCCAGTTTCCGCTTAAACTGCTGATAGACCTCGGTCACCTCTGCGGCCAAAAGTACCACAAGCACCACGAAAGGAACGATGATGCTCGCCGTCACCCACAGGCAGGTCATTAGCGCCGCCCAGCCACGCCTCCCCTTCAGCTTCTTACATGTCCAATCAAAAACTGGATAGCACAAGCTCACCAGGATAACGGCCAGGCTGATCGGCAAGAGAAAAGGTTGAAAGATCTGGACGAGAAAATAGAGAACGAAAGCAGAGGAAATTAATAAAAAAGTGCGCACATACTTGCGCTCTTGCATAAAGAAAAATAATACACGGGATTAGCAAAGGTTGGAAGTGAGGCACTTAGATGAAACAAAGAAATTCCCTTCCGTAATATACTTCGGAGGGATGGCCAGAACAGATGGACAGTTGGTCAGGGCAACTCTGGAAGGTGACCCCCAGGCTTTCGAGGAGATTATTGAGCGCTATCAGCGATTGGTTTTTAACATCGTCTATCATTACTTGGGATATCGAGACGAGGTCGAGGATTTGGCCCAGGAGGTGTTTTTAAAGGTGTTTCGATCTTTAGATACGTTCGACACAGAGCGACCCCTGAAATCCTGGATCTCACGCATCACCGCCAATGCCTGTGTGGACGAGATACGAAGGGTGCGCAAGCGCCGTATTCGCCTCTTCTCGGATCTTGGCCGAGACGAAGAGGAGCGGATGGAGTATTTCTTTGAACAGTTTAATCAGTGCAGCACGTTGAGCGAGGAAGAAGAGCAGGAGCTTTTCGAGCTCCTTGCAAGATCAATGGAGAGACTAAACGAGAAGGACAAGCTGGCCTTTGTCCTTCGCGAACTGGAAGGTTTGAGCTATCCTGAAATCGCCCGAATCCTGGATACAACGCAGCTGGCCGTTCGAATTCGGGTTAGCCGCTCAAAAAAAAAGCTGCAGCAAGAACTCAGTCAAATTCTTTACTCCGAGAAAAAGATGACACATGAGTGAAGATCATATTGCTTTTGCAGAATTGAACTTTGACGACCCCGTGGATCAATCCCATCTGAAGAGGTGTGAAGAATGCGGGAAAAAGTGGGCGGTTTTCCGCTTCTTGGGCTTTCAAGTGAAATCCGCTCCGCGGATCGATGCACCGCCTTTTTTTACTCAGCGAGTTGCTCAGCTCGCTCAAAGTATAACGGTGTCTTTCGCCTTTTTACTTCAGCGGGCTGCGCAGCAACTGATCCCGGCCTTTATTGCCCTGATCCTCGCTACCAGTTTTCTCCTCTATAAGCTCACAGAGCCGGAATCTGCGGAATACTATTCTGAAATCCTGTTCGAAGAGCCTGTGCAAGAGGACTTTACTTTGGAGTACGTGGTGAATTCTCTCACGGAAATACCGGAGGAGGAACCGACTGTTGAAGAGTCGCAGTAAAGCCATCCTTTGGGTGTTGCTGGTCTTTTTGGTGGGTGTCGTGTTCGGAGGCACCTTGACCTTCCTGGGGGTTCAAGCTCGCCTCTCAGAGGCAAGTGACTCGCCTGGCCGGCGCCATGAGGCGCACGGGAAGCAACCCCCGGAACGGAGCGTCAATCACCTGGCGGAGTTGCTGGATCTCGACGCGTCACAAAAGTCGGAGCTTGGTCGGATCCTCGAGCAAAGTCGTCAACACTTCGTCGAAGCCAACCGGGAAGCTAAGAAACGGTTTCGAGCCATCCGCCTGGAGACACGCAAGCAGATCCGAGCTATTCTCCAGCCTGCTCAGATAGCGGCTTTTGAGGAATTCATCAAACAGAAGGAGCATGATCGGCAGCGGCACAGACGAGAAAAAGACGTGAAGCGCTAACAGGAGACAGGAGTCAGGAGACAGAATTCAGGAGTCTGAAGCGAGAAGTTAGAACCCAGGGCTAGCGCTTTGACTTTCTTGAGCCTTTCAGCTTGACTTCTCGCGCTTTATCGATTCTGACTCCTGACTCCTGACTCCTGACTCCTGACTCCTGACTCCTGACTCCTGACTCCTGACTCCTGTCTTCTGTCTCCTGTCTCCTGACTCCTGACTCCTGATTCCTGACTTCTGTCTCCTGTCTCCTGTCTCCTGTCTCCTGACTCCTCGCGCCCTCCCACTTGTCAGATCCCTTTGTTAGGATGTCGCGGTATAAGTTAGGAAGGCATACATGTTCCGATATTGTTTAGTCTTGCAGTTACTTTTTGTTTTTCTTCAGACATCGATAAGGGCCCAAACGCGAGCGCCTGAAGTCGAATACAACTGGGACATCTCGGCTTTCTTTGCAGTCAGTGGATTGGGCGAGGAGAGTTCCCTGACTCCAGTCGAGGGGGGCACAACCACCATTACTAAACTGGATTTTGATTTTGGCTATGCAGGAGGGATTCGAATCGCAGAATATTTGGGAGAGCATTTCGCAGGCGAGTTCGAGTATGCTTTCGCGAACCAACCCATGTCTCTCACTAGCGCGCCCCTCGGGCTTCCCCGCTTGGACTTGGATCACAAGATTCACAAATTCACCTACACCGCGCTTATTTATCCGATGGACCGTCAGCGCCGGGTTCATCCTTTTCTTGCCATTGGGGCCGGAGCATCCTACTATCAGATCTCCGACGACTCGAAGCGACGGGCCTCACAGCAGGGAGTAGAGCTGGATAATGAACTGAAATTTGCCTTTAGTTACGGTGGAGGTATCAAGTTTCAGGTGGACCCTCACTGGGGTCTGCGCTTTGATGTTCGCAACCGTGTCACCAGTGTCCCCGATTTTGACCTCCCTCCAGAAGCTCCTTTGCTTCCAGACGGTACAGTGGGAACTGGCTTTCGCCCAGATGGTACTCTCAACAACTGGCAGGTTAGCGCTGGTTTCATCTTTAGCTTCGGTCGACGCTACTAACCTGTCCCCGCTTGATTCCTACTCCCTCACACGCATTGTCAATCAATTGCGCTAAGGACCTACACAATCCACAGAATCGTTCGTCCTTTCTGCGCTGACCGCATCCTAATAGAATGTTCTATTTTTGGCTACCCGATAGGAACAAGCAGATGCTCAAATACTGTGCAGCATTGTGGGTGCTTTTCGCCTTTCTTTCTTCTTGGGCAAGGGGACAAATTCCACACAACGAAAATAAGTGGGAAATCTCTGTTTTCTTTGGCCTCAGCGCATTGGGTGAAGACACTTTTGTGACTCCAATCGAGGGAGGGACAACCCAAATGGTTGGGCTGGAGTTCGAATCGAGCTACCTGGTGGGGGCTCGAATCACAGAAAACCTGGGGCAGCATTTCGGCGCCGAGTTGGAGTACGCTTTAGCAAACCAACCCGGATCTTTTGTCGACTTGCGACCGGACCTCACCCGGTTGGACTTCGATCACAAGGTTCACACATTCGCCTACAGCATCCTTGTATATCCGATGAACCGAGAGTGCCGCATCCGTCCCTTTGGTTCTATCGGGATCGGAGCGTCCTTCTTTCAGATTTCCGGTGATGGGCAGGGACAAGCCTTAGACAAGGGAGTCGAGCTGAAAGATCGGTGGAAGCTTGCCCTCAGCTATGGAGGAGGTGTCAAGCTCCATATCAATGCTGGTTGGGGTTTTCGCTTCGATTTTCGCGACCACGTCACTGGCGTTCCTGATTTTGGACTTCCCTCCCAGGCACCCCTTCTCGAAGGTAACAAAACAGGAGCAGGCTTCCGTCCGGATGGCAACTTCCACAACTGGCAGATTAGTGCCGGTTTCATGTATTCTTTCAGTATCCGCTAACCGGCGCCTTCGAGTGATGAGTGTCGGATTATACGAGTACATCGTTGATAACCTTCCCTGGTATATCAAGTGGCTGGCGATCATC
>JALLOM010000102.1 GCA_027717865.1 Acidobacteria bacterium AH-259-O06
AACACAAATTACGTGACTTCAACAACTTACTGAAAGTGAGGAGGTTGTGAAACTCAAGGGTCCTGATTAGAAGTCCGTTGCTCTGTCCAGGCTGAGCTACGGGCGCGGGGCGGCGCTCACGCGCCGAGAGCAATAGAGCAATAGAACAATAGAGCAAATGGGAGTGCTTGTTCAACTTGGAACTAGATCACAGATGACAGACCAGGGACAACTGACAGCTGACAGAAGTCAGGAGTCAGGATTCAAAAATGGTTGAAAGTTGGAAAGTTGAAGGTTGCAGTGGGTTACATATTCAACTTGATAGCGCTTTCTCAGTTCAGGTTTTGAACTTTAACTTTCCAACCTTCCAACTTTCAAACCTTCAACCCTATGCGGGCTCAATAGCTCGAAAACTCAGAACTCATAACTCACAGCAGCTGATGGGCTGACAACGCTGTTTGAGGTCTGGTATACTCACGGCGTATGAAGGTCATCAAGGTTGCTCAAGTACCCCCTCCTACTGTGTGTGCTGAGGCTAGTGTCCTCGAGGCCGTTCACATCATGGAACAGGTCCGGGTGGGTGCCAGTGCGGTTCTGGATGGCGACCAACTCGTGGGAATTTTTTCCGAGCGTGATGTCATGCTGCGCGTGGTGAGCACCCAACGTGATCCAGAAAAGACTGCTGTCCGCGAGGTGATGACCACCGTCCTGGAGACGATCCAGACTGAGAGCGACACCTCGGAGGCTCTGGAGCTCATGGTATCCCGACACATCCGGCATTTACCGGTCGTGGCGGAGGATGGGACTCTGGCCGGGTTGCTGTCCCTGCGAAATCTGCTTCAGTATCACGTCGAGGCGCTGGTGGATCAGTTGAATTCGCTGGAAGCCTACTTTACAGCGGATGGGCCGGGCGGGTGAGCCTGGGCGCGCAGCGCCAGGCCAGGGCTAGAACCCGCATTTTTCACACCGGCTCGTCACGAAGCGGCCGAAGCGCCGACCTGGTAAGGGGCGAGCCGTGGCTCGCCCGAGCAGAGCGAGCTGCGAGAACAGTTCAGGCGAGCCGCCGGTTCGCCCCTGCAGTACACTGAGGAGGCCGACCGAGCGGGTTACAGGCCGCCGATGGGGCCACCGGCGCTGTATCGACCCATGAGCTCAGCTTTCTCGATCATGTGCTCCCTGCACAGTTGGATAAAATTGTGCTTCTTCACCCCGGCTGGCAGGTGTTCCGTGTCCAGCGCGTAAAGCGTGAAGTAATAGCGGTGCTCCCCGGCACGCGGACAGGGGCCCGCATAGGCTTGCTTTCCGAAATCGTTTGGCACTTCCCGTGCGCTCCTGGGAACCGGACCACCTTCGGGAATAAACCGGGCCTTTGCCGGAATGTTACACACCAACCAGTGGATCCGCCCTGTCGATGCTTCAGTTACGGTTAAAGCAAAACTCTTTGTTCCCTCTTGGACCTCGTCCCACCGCAGCGGCGGGGAAACATCGAGGCTGTCACAAGTGTGCTTGGTGGGAATGGTGCCTTTGTGAAAAAAAGCAGTGCTGGTCAATCGCATGGTGCAATTATATAATCCCACGGCCTAAGGAGGGGAGAAGAGGGGACAGGGTGTCCCCTTATTTCCCCTCCCTTGGAAAAGGTAAGGAAATTTGAGAAGATACCTGTTTTTACCCCAGCGAGGGGAGGAGACATGAAGACTGGAAAACTTATTGTCCTGACCGCTCCCTTGACTGAGATGATTGATCATGCCGGCTACTTCATCCAGATGGCGATGGCTTCTCTCCCAATCTGGATGGAGGGTGTCATTAACCGCAAATACCCAGCATGGAAACATGTCAAGCGTTTTAGTGACGGCTCGGCGCAGTGTGCTCCGGCGGGCCTGCGAGTCCTGGAGAAGGTGATGGTAAGGGAGTTCGGCGAGGACAATGTAGTGCTCTGCTATCCTGATGATCTGGACCAGTTCATTGGTCCCGAAACAAAGCTGGTGGCGATTTCCACTCACAATCCTCTGGGAGTCACCTTTGCCGCGGGAGTTTATACCTCTATGTTTGGAAGCTCCAAGCAGCCCATCAACTCCTACTACGCGAAACTCATGTTCGAAAGGATCAAGAACAGTCCCTACCGGAACAATTACAAGGTCATTGTCGGCGGCTCCGGAGGATGGCAGATCAATCAGACGGGCTCCAGGGAAAAACTGGGCGTCGACTGTGTGGTGGAGGGCCGGGCTGAATCCGTTGACACGGTGGAGCTGTTCCGCAAAGCCATACAACAGGGCGATGAAATCCCGGCTGAAACCAATGTCCACCATCCCACTGACCCATACGCCATTGTCTTTCCAGACAAACCGACCACTTTCGGCGTGGTCGAGTTGACGACCGGCTGCGGCAGGCGCTGCCAGTTTTGCATGCCCGACCTAAATCCCCAGATTGCCCTTCCCAAACAGAGCATCATGGAAGCGGTGCGAGCCAACGCCAAAAACGGCAATACTCAAATCTCACTGGCCACCGAGGACATGTTCATCTGGGGACAAGTGAAGAGCGGAACCCCGTTCTTTTTTCCCAACCGGGAGGCCCTGCTGGATCTTTATTCCGATGTGGTCAACTCCCCCGGCGTCAAACAGTTTGTCCTGACCCACTCCACCATGGCCCCCGCTGTGGTCGATCCAGGGTTAATTCGAAAGCTCTCCGATGTTCTCCTTGACAAAAGTCCCATCCACCTTCACACGGTAAGCACGCACCCCCAAAAGAAAGCCCTGGTCCCACTTATCGGGCTTGAAACGGGCTCGGTGCGAATAGCCAAGAAGGTGATGCCCAGCAAAGGAGTCCCCTTCAAAATCGAGGACTGGCCCAGCGTGTTTCTTCGCGGGCTGGAGATCCTGAACAAAAACAACTGGTTTCCCATGCTCACCTTGATCGTCGGCACTCCCGGCGAAACGGACCAGGATGTCAAGGCTACACTGGATCTCATCTTCGAGATGGAGCGCCGAAAGCTGTTTGGATTCCTAGTCCCGTCCGTTTTCACACCACTCGAAGGCACCCGGATGGAGAAGGATCGAGGAGTCACCCAAACGCGGGATCTCACACCACTGCAGTGGCAGCTAATGATGAAGTGCTGGAAGATGAATCTGCGCCCGGGCCTCCACAGCTGGTGGGGCCCGACGGCTTTCAAAGTGGGAGGCGTTTTGCTGTGGCTGATTCGCCTGCGCAAAACCAATGGGCCCAATTTCACCTGGCCCATGATGATGTTCTGCAGCGCGGTTCCAGAAAAGTTGATGTACAAGATGGGAAAGCTCCACAAAGGAAGACCGCTCAGGGTAAAGACGCGAGCTGAACTGCTGGCGTCCATTAAACCCCACTACTGGCAGTTCCTGCACGAAGACACGGGCGATATCCCAACCCAACAATACGAAGCACCGACGGCAGTCGCTGCAGCCCATGGATAAGCAAGGGCGAACTTCCAGGTTCCAGGTTTGAAGCAGCGGATTGCTTGAAAATTGCCGTTTGTGTCAGCCAAGGACCTGTGAGGCGTCGAGCTGTCAGCTGCTCACCTGGTGAGCCGATCCAGCTCGCCAGCAGGTTAGCCGTCCGTGCTCTGTGGCTTGAGACAAGCTGAAACCTGGAACTTGGAACCTGAAACCTGGAACCTGGAACTACTACAAACGAATTTCCATGCCATCGCGCGCGATGGCGGCTGGACCCTGGTATCCTGAGCTTCGAATCTCAGCCAGGAGGTCGTAGTCGTCACATACCGGATACAGGTGAGTGATGATTAACTGCCTGACACCCGCCCGTTGAGCAACTTTCCCGGCCAATTTTGGTGTGAGATGGCCCTCTACCTTGAGTTCTGAAGGCTGGGCGGCTTCGATTAAGGCGACATCTGCGGCCTCGGTTAGCTCAATCAAGTCCTTACAGTAGTCAGTATCTCCGGAGTAGGCAAAGACTTTTCCCTGCGAGTCAATGAAGCGATATCCCACGCTGTTTTTGGTGTGAAGAACAGGCAATGAGCGGACTGTCCAATCCGGGAATTTCAACTGGTCGTCGTAGATCTCCCGAATTTTCAGTCGCTCCTCTTCCAACTGCACCCAACTGCCGTAAAGGTCGAGAAGTCCACGGTGAAGGTCTTCCAGTCCGGGAGGCCCAATCAGCGTCAGCTTCTTGACGTCAAAGTATTCTGGGTTCTTGAGCGCAAAAAGGAGTGGGCCGAGATCTCCTGTGTGATCCGGGTGATAGTGGGAGAAAAGGACACAGTCGATGTCTTTGATTGGCGTCCCGTATTTTTCGGCGCGATGCAGAGAGCCGGAACTGGGGTCAACCAGGATGGCAGTTCTGTCAAAGCGGATGACGAAACCGGGTGAGCTGCGTTCAGGATGGGGGATGGAAGTGCCGCTGCCTAAAATGGTGACTCGCATCGGATGTTCCCAGTCAGTTCGCCTTCCCCCCGGCGCCGTATGGTTAGCTGGCTTGGCCAGCTCTCACACCGCGCAGCAGCTCAATTTACTCACGTCCTTTTCAAACGTGAGCGCTGCCAGTTTGACCCCTTCACAAAGAGTTAAGTAGGGGTGGAAGGAGGAGGTGAGCTGATTGACTGTAATGCCAAACTTGATGGCCAGGCTGATTTCCATCAACAGCTCCGACCCTTCCGGGGCCAGGATCCTTGCCCCAACCAGTTTGTCGCTGTTTCGGTCACGGATAAGCTTAATGAATCCACGGCTATCGCGGGCAGCCAGAGAGCGAGGGACCTGTGAGAGCGGAAGTTTAGCCGTATCTACTTCGATTCCTTGTCGAGTGGCTTGCTCCTCGTCCATTCCCACTCCTGCCACCTGGGGATCGGTGAAGATGACCCATGGCAGTGCGCTGTAATCCCGCGGTTCAGCTTCACCAGTAATGGCGTTTTCGGCAGCAAGGGCGCCTTCATAAGCCGCCGTATAGACGTACATGGGCTCGCCGATGACATCGCCTGCTCCGTAAATGCCCTCGATGTTGGTTTGCAGCGTAGGATCCACTTGAAGAAATCCACGGGAATCCACACTGATACCGAGGCTCTGCAACCCCATCTGATCCGTGTTCGGGCGGCGCCCGGTCGCCACCAGGATGTGGGCAGCTTGAACGCTGCGCGGTTCACCACCGACCTGAGCTTGCACCACTACTTCGTTGTGGTCTCTATTGACACTTTCAATCGAAACCCTGGTTACCACTTCAATCCCTTCATCCTGTAAATAGCCAGTCAAGGCCTCGGTAACATCAGGCGTCTCAGTGGGCAGGATGCGGGGCGAGCGCTGAAGGATCGTGACGCGGCTGCCCAGACGACCGAATAGCTGCGCGCTTTCCAGGGCAATGTAGCGCCCGCCTAAAACGATGAGCGATTCAGGAAGCTCTTCCAACTCAAAGGCACTTTCATTCGTCAGGTACCCCGAATCTTCTAAACCAGGGATGGGGGGGATCAAGGGCCTCACACCTGTGGCGATAAGTATGCGATCCGCCGGGATTGATTGCCCATTTACCTCCGCCGAGTTTGCGGATGTGAGTCGAGCGCGTCCCTTAAGGAGCTGGATGCCGGCAAGATCAGAAACGACATCAATATATTTCTGTTGTCGCAATTGCCCTACCAGATCTCGCTTCTGGGAAATGATGGCTTTGAAGTCCGTCACCCGGCTGTTGGATTCAATGCCGGCGAAGTTGTGGTGAGCGGCGCGGTAGTGGGCCTCAGCAGCCCGGATCAGGGTCTTTGAAGGGACACAGCCGACATTCACGCAAGTTCCACCCGTGGGCAGTCCATCATTAACCAAAGTCACGCGAGCACCCAGCTCGTTCGCTTTAAGGGCTGCAGCAAAAGCCGCGGACCCACCTCCGACGACGAGCAGATGTGGCTCGCCTGAGGGGGTTACATATTGACTGGAACAGCCATCGCTCATGTTATTTCTTTCTTTCTTCTTTCTTCTCCACTTTGGCTTTGTAGCCGATCTTTTCAATGGCAGCCTTGATCTCCTCGGGTTTTACTTTGGAGGGATCATATTTGACCGTGGCCTTTCCCTCTTTGTAGGATGCCTCGACCTTGTGAATTCCATCCAGCTTCTTTACGGCCATTCTCACGCCAACTTCGCATCCGCCACAGGTCATTCCACTGACGCGAAAAACTGCGGTTTTTGCATCCCCTGCCGTCTCAGAAGCTGCCGATGAACTCAGCAGGCAGCACTCGGGATTGATCCAAACTCCAAGGGCAATCGTCCCTGCTAGGGCCGTAATTAGTATTGCTTTAATCATCCAAAACGCTCCTCTCCGGTCGGTGTTAAAGGACCCAATTGACGTAGTAAGGGAAGCTAACCAGTGCCAAGGCCAAAACGGCGATGATCCAGACTACCATGCGTTGACGCCGCCGGTTTTCGGGCACCGCACAGCTCTCGCCTGGGGCACATTCGTTACTCTTTGGTGTGTAGACTTGATAGAAGGCGGTTACTAGCAGCACCACTGTTAGCCCAAGAAAGTAGGGGCGGAACGTCTCCAGCTTCGCTCCCAGCGCCGCTGAGCCGACGCCCAGCACGACTACGGCCACTGGCAGGATGCAGCACACTGAGGCACCCAATGCCGCCAGGACAGTTCCGATGCTCAGCCAAACTTTGTGATTTATTGTCTGCATGGTCTGTTCCTCTTTATGACTGCTTGAGCAGAGTCGAAAGCACTTTCGTCACTTTGTCCAAACGTTCATCCGCATTACCCTGCATGCACGAGTTCATACAGGCCTTGAGTTCGTGATCCAGCAGCGCTGCGGAAAACTGGTTGAGCGCAGCCTTGACGGCCGCAACCTGTAAAAGGATCTCGTCCGCACAGCGCTGTTCCTGGACCATTCCTCTGATAAACCGTATGTGTCCCTGCAGCCGAGCAAGACGGTTGCTCAACCCTTTCTGAGCCTGATCGTCCAGGTAATGCGGGCTTGTCTCATCAGCAGCCAACTGTCTCTTTGTTCTTACAGCCATTGATCATCTCCCTTCACCTGACATTCTAATATCCCCCCTGGGGGGATGTCAAGCTGCCTATCATCGGATGGGCACAAACTTGGCCGATCTGACCTTTCCCGGAACTTCTGGTGATTGTGGGGCTTGTTGAACTTGGAGGCTTTGAACAGCTACAAAATCGACTACAGTGAATTTCTTGAGGCAGGGCAGGAATCGCCATAGGTTATGTTCGCCAAAATAAATGGTCGGGGCAGAGGGATTTGAACCCCCGACTTCCTGCTCCCAAAGCAGGCGCGCTACCAGACTGCGCCATGCCCCGACGCTGCGAAAGTGGGCTCGAAATGGGGCGAAAGCGGGGACAGAAACCGAATTGTCCCCGAATTCCAAAAAGTATATCAGACTTTCCAAGGTGGAAATATAGGGGCCGTGTCTTTACAATTTAAATTTTGGGCCAAGATTTATATTTTAGAGACACGGCCCCTTATGAGCGAAAGTGGCGGAATTTGGCAGACGCGCCAGATTTAGGATCTGGTGGGGTAACACCCGTGGGGGTTCGAGTCCCCCCTTTCGCACCAATAACTTAGCCTAACTCTTCATCTTAAGCCTTTTAGGTATCGTCCCGTAATCGTCCCGCTACGACCATTCCTTAACCTCTTTTTCGCTCACTTTTCGTACCAGCGCGGCGGCGTGCTCCTGGATGTAATGCACGTACCTCATGGTCGTATTGATGTCACTGTGGCCTAAGAGTTCTCTGACTGTGTTCACATCCATTCCGTTTAGAAGCCACTGTGTGGCCCTGAAATGCCTCAGGTCATGGAAACCACGAACCCAGCCCAGGCCGGCCACTTTCCTACCCTCGAAGAATGGACCCCGCGGGTCCTTCCAGGGTTTGTGGTTGTCCCGGACGAAAAGGGCCTTTTGATCAATCACCCTCACGAGAGTTCGCAAAGTCTCAATCGCAAAATCAGAGAGCGGGATGTATCGGGCTTTTCTTCCTTTCGTCTCACCCTGGATGATTAGCTGCCGACGACTGAAGTCAATGTCATCCCATGTGAGTCTCAGACCCTCGGATTTTCGGATCGCACTCTCCCCCAGGATGGCCACGAATGCTCCGATCGAGGGATCGAAGTCCGTGACGCAGGTGACCAGCTTGCGATATTCCGCGTATGTCATGATCCGCAGTGCTCGCTCCGTTTCTGGCAACATCTTGAAGCCTTGCAGTGGATTGGATTGGATCAGATCCATTTCCACCGCAAAAGAGAACATATTCTTTAGCACGGAGAGATTTCGATTGATTGTGGCTGGCGCAACTTCACTTGAGCGTTCCACAATGAATCGCCTGGCGTCCTTTCGCGTGAATTGTTTCAGTCGAAGGCTTCCTAAGATCTCGGTGATAGAGTGGAGTGCCTGTTCTTTGAAATCTGGCCGGCGGTTCTGGACCAAGCAATACTGCTCCAAATAGATGTCTGAGAATTCCTCGATCGTGGGATTGTGTCGATTGTCCTGCTGAGAGAACTCCTCTTTCAGCTTCCGCCATGTTCCCATGGCAATGCTCTCTTCAATTCTTGAAAGAGTCTTTTTCGCAATGGTTTTATTCGGCATAACCCGCCGGAACCGGGACCCGTCCGGCCATCGCCTTGAGACGCAGATCTTCTTTTTTCTATTGCGATCGCACCATTCATTAATCGCCATTTTCCCTCCTTTCTAGCCCCGGATTTCCTCCCATGCCGGGATTATATTCGGGAAGCGACTCAATGTAACAGTCCAAATCGTCAAGCAAGTAGACCCTGCGATTTTTCATCCATTTTGCGGGGATCTCACCCAGGTCGGTCATCTCCCTCAAGGTTTGAGGGTGTATCCCCAGGTAACATGCCGCAGCCTTGACTTTGAACAACCGTCGATTGGGAACCTGGATTAATAATACTGGCTTTCCGATCATCGCTCGATCTGTTCCTTTTCCGCTGCTCTTCGCATTGTGGTCATTACTTCGCCCCCCTTGGTTCCCCTTTGCTCGTCTTTTGTGTTTTCCCTTTTTCTTCTCTCAAAGAATCGGACGGTGAGGGTTCCAAGTTCGATTAGGGGGTTGTATGTGATCGCCTGGCGTGGTCGGCGGCGTTTCTGCATTTGTTTTCTCATTCCTCGGTCCATTACTGCGCTGCATCCTCGCTTCGACAAACAAGGTTTCACAGTTCATAGGGATGCTTCGGTTCAACGGCTTGTCTCGGGCGGTGTTTTCTTGTTATCATTCTGCGCAATCTCTTTAAAACCGATTCCAACCCAAATTCTTTTCTGCTTCCCGCTGATTTCTCTTTTGCTCCGCGTGCATCCCATATGCCCCAAAAGATCCCCGAATTCCATGGTCGTTAGTACGTCTTTCTCGCTGTTGTCTTGGACCCATTGGCGGTAGGCGTGTGAAAGGGCTGCTGTGCTACAGAAAGGCTGCTTGTCCACTCTGATGTCGAAAATACAAACATCATCAATAAAATCTTGTATCGGATTGTTTTCATCTCGCCACGTTTTGGCTGACTCAGACACTTCTTGCGGGTCCGACAGCCCGTCGCGCTGCCACTCAGTACACCCCTCAACTAACCAGGCGAGGATGCCCTCACCTTCGCGCTTTAGTTCTGTTAGTAGTTTTTTGTTAACCTGTTTCGGAGGAATGGTGACGGTAAAAGGCATAGGGCTCAGACGTGTCCAAATCGCGTTATCTGTCCCACGTACATGCGGTTTATAGTTACTGTCGATGAATAATTTGTGAGTGGCCGGAAACATTATGGGATTCTCATACTTTCGACAGGTTTTAATCTCCCCCATCCCAGCGGTTAGATATTTCAGCTTGGCCTCGGCGAGTCGCTGCCCGCGTTCACCCTCGGATGTCGTAACGAAACGGGCGCCCCTTAAATCAGCCAAATCCGCTAGGCTCGCATTGGTCTCCCGCCCCGTCCGAGCCATCAGGGAGTCGATCAAAAGCTGGTGTGAATATTCCGCCAGGACGTGCCGGATAGCCTCCAACAAGGTTGTCTTCCCGTTGTCTCCACTTCCAAAAAAACAGAAGACTTTCTTTTCCGAGACATCCCCGGTCGAGGCGTACCCGAAAGCCTTTTGCAAATACTTAACTAGCCGATCTATTTGTAACTGTTCGCCCTCGGAAGAGCCTGGAGTGAGCCCCATGATCTCGTAGAGAAATTTCCTGAATTGCGGGCACTCCGCTTTTGGGTTGTACTCGAAGTGAACGAGTTTAGTGAGGTAATCTTCGCGCCGATGTTCTCGGAGTTCGCCGGTTTTTAAATCCAGGGTTCCGTTGCGGCAATTGAGCAGAAAAGGATGAGAGTCCAAGTCTTTTGTGGTAATGGGGCGC
>JALLOM010000103.1 GCA_027717865.1 Acidobacteria bacterium AH-259-O06
CGGGTGAAAAATGTCGGCTCTGACTGGTCTGTTTTCGATGCCGTTCAGCGATGGCCTTTGCAACGGAGTCAATCCCCCACCTTTGATTTGCTGGAGAACCTGACGGTGCGGCGCAGCGGACAACGCATCTTCTATCGGGGGGTCGAGAACTTTCACCATGAAGGTCGCGATTTGCGACTTCATCATTTTGTCCAGTTGGGCTCCGGCATGCTCCCCTATGACTATTGGCTGGACAGGCAGCGGCGGCTGGTCCTGGTGACCACTTTTACCCGTGCTTATATCTTGGACTCCAATTATGTGTTGGAAACCGCCGGCTCTGCCAGCCGGTAAAAGGACTAAAACACAAAGGATTCGGAGCAATGAGTCAGTGTGAAGAGGCCAGCGATCGGAAACGCAGTTTGAACCGCCGCAAGTTTATCAAACTCGGTGGAGCGTCGATGGTTGCCCTCTCCGTAGGCCATTCGGCGAAAATGGGGGCGGGGCCAAAGCCTTCCAGAGAGCCCAACCTTCTGGTAATCATCACCGACCAGCAGCATATCGACACCGTTGCAGCCGGCGGCTGTCCCTACCTAAGAACTCCGGCACTGGATACCCTGGCACAGCGTGGCGTCAGCTTCAGACAGTCTTTTACCCCGAATCCAATTTGCAGTCCGGCGCGCAGCGCAATGATGACCGGACGCATGTCTTCCGAGACGGGTGTCTACAAGAACCAGCGGCCCATACGATCCACTATTCCCAACCTGGGTCAATGGTTTTCAGAAAATTCCAACTATGAAACACTTTATGCCGGAAAGTGGCATCTGCCCAGAAGCTATTCCCTCACCATTCCCGGATTCAAGGTTCTGCACACTGGAATCGGAGGTCAGGGAAACGTCTGCGATCCGGCGGTGAGCATGGCCTCCGAGGCCTATTTGCGAGAGCGTAACCGCGATCGGCCTTTTCTGATGGTGGCCTCATTCTTGCAGCCTCACGACATTTGTGAGTGGCTGCGATTGAACATGAGTGTTCCGGAAAAGCCACGCTACCCGGAGTTGGGCGGTGAAGTGCCTCCCCTGCCGGACAACTTTGAATTCGATCGGAATGAGGCACACCACATCCAGGCCTTGCGCCAGCGATACGAAGGGGCCAAAGGCCGCTGGACACCAGAGCACTGGCGCTATTATCGCTGGAGCTACTACCGCCACGTGGAGCAAGTCGATGGAGAAATCGGCCGGCTGCTCAGGGCGCTGAAGGAAACCGGCCAGGATGAAAACAGCTTGATCCTGCTGACCTCTGACCATGGCGAAGGCTTGGCTCATCATCAGATGGTTCGCAAGTCCAGTCCCTATGACGCCGCCTTGAAAGTTCCCCTTCTCATTTCCCTGCCAGGCCAGATACCCCCAGGCGGAGTAAATGATCATCATCTGGTCAGTGGCCTGGACATCGTGCCCACTTTGTGTGACTTTGCAGGGATTGAGGCGCCGCCAAAGATGCGGGGATACAGTCTTAAGCCTATTCTAGAAGGGAAAACCTCCCAGTGGCGCGACCATGTTGTTAGTGAGGTCTACAGGGACGAAGGTCGTGTTGTTAGAACTGAACGTTACAAATACATTACCTACCGCGATGATCCGATCGATATGCTGTTCGACACCCGGAAAGACCCAGGAGAAACTCAAAATCTCGCCCAGGACCCAAAATATAAATCCGTGGTGTCCGAACATCGTGAAATTTTGAAGCAATGGGAAGCGCAATTGGAGGTGGCACCCGATGTGCCGTCCGCCGAGGTCTGGTGGAGAAAAGAAGGGGCTTGACAGAAGGGAGCGCTGCTCCACTACTGGAAGTCACTCTACCTCGACAGCTTCAGTGACAAGGTCATCGACACGCTCGTTGCCGCCTTTGGTTGTTTTTCTTAATGTTTCCTAATGATTCGGCTTTTTACTGTCCAGACTCAAAATCTGGCGGGTGGCAACACTCGTGGGGGTTCAACTCTCCCCTCCGGCACTTTGGAATCAATAGCTTGCGATAATCCAAGCATACTGCCTTTTAAGCATCTTTTTCGCTGTCGTCCCGTTTTCGGAACACTCCGTGGCTCGGAATCGTAAAAGGCGGGCTTCCACTGCGTGGACGCATTGGGACAAGGATTCGAAGTAGCCAAAGAACTAAACAACCCATAGCAGCTCCAAGCAGGGTGTTGAGTCCGATCCCGATAGTCAGATGGCCACAGATATGACGCAGGTGAAGGGGGTCACTCATAGGACCTGAGAATTCCGGGGCGGTGTATATGTTCTCGATCCCGGTCAAGACCGAGAACAAAATGGCTGCGACAATCAGAAAATGCCCCCATGCAGCCAGAAGCATGCTCGCGAAGAGCACATCAGAATAGCCGCCGGACCAGCGAACATGAATAAGTAAAACTGCGAGCAAGACGCTGGCTGCAATCGCGACAGTCACGCTGAGCGGGTTAACCAACCAGTGGGGAAAACCGGTCGCGTCAAGCACAAGGCGTAGTACCCACACCGCACCGATGAGACCGAGCGCGGGCGTCAGCCGCATCAAGTGTTCACCAAAACTACGCCCAAAAATATTCATGCGTTCTCCCCGTGAGCTTCAGTGACCCTCATAATGACAAGCGTCATATCATCCTCGGGCTCCTGACCTGACCAGCTGCGCACTGCTTCAAAGACGCGAGCCTCGATTTCAGCGACGGGTTGCTCCTGGTGAGCGGAAACAACCGCTTCCAGGCGTTCTACCCCAAACTCTCGACCGTCAGCTGTAGCCGCCTCGGTAATCCCGTCGGAGTAAAGAACCAGCATATCCTTCGGTCGCAGTGACACCTCGCCAGCTTGATATTCAGAGCTGGCGAAGATCCCCAGGGGAAAGCCTCCTTTGTCCAGGCGCTGGCCTCGACCGGAAGGAAGCAGAACCGGGACGGCATGTCCGGCATTGACGTATATCAGGCTTCGTTCATTGGGATGCCATTCGCCGTAGAAAAGGGTTGCAAATCGAGATTCCTCGGTCACTTTGTAAAGATGCTGGTTGAGCTTCGAGCACACCTCAGACGGTGACCGAACGATTTCTACCGAGGTCCGCAGCACAGCCTGCAAGCTGGCCATCAGGATCGCGGCCGAAACTCCCTTTCCACTAATGTCTGCGATGGCAAAGACCAAGCGACCGTCGGGTAGTTGAAGCACATCATAGAAGTCTCCACTAATGCCTCGCGCCGGAACGCAAGCAGCCGCCAACTCCAAGCCTCTACCCTGAGGCAGTTGATCCGGAAAAAGTGCACGCTGCACTTCCAAGGCGAAATCGAGCTCTGCCTCTTTCCTGGCCAGTTCGTGACGGCTAGAGCGCAACGCGGCCTGAAGACGGTACAACGACATACCCAGTACTGCCACTGCGGTCGTTCCAGCAAAAGTCAGCCCCCATACCAAAAGGGCTGAGCTCTGAAGCAGGTTACGACCAACAAAGAGCAGTAGTCCCGCTGCAAGAAGAAAACCCGCAAAATAGACCTTGTCATTCACTGATCTTACCCGGCTGATGACATGCAGCTGTGGGAGCATACTTCTTTCTGATAGTCACAGGTCAAAACCTCAACTATCGCCTTGTAAAGTCGACGGGACAGGTAGACGGTCCCGCGGAACTTGAGTCTTGTATCCTCTAGTGGCTGAGATGTCAACTGTCCCTAATTGACCGCACATCGCATCGGCAGGATCGAGGTGTTATCCTAGCCCGCCGCTTGATCTTTGGCCGAGCATGTTTGGTTTAAGGCTCCTTTTTACGTCGGGCGTTGCCGCCAAATCATAAAGGCGGAAATCACTGAAAAGGGAGCTACCGTCAGGAGGTCTTATCTTGGTTACTTACCCTTGATTTAGTGCTTCCTATTCAGAGAAGAAGCGTAAAGCAGGCGGTTGCCATTAAAGCTATTGCCCATAACAAATCAAGGTTGAGCCAGGCTTTACGTAAAAGGGCCAGGCCTAGCTTTTCATAGACCACCAGTGCGACTAACCCTGTGACCACCAGATAGCCTGTGGTGTGAATGAGGATCGCCAACAGGTTTGTCAACGGCTCTTCTAAACTGCTCATGTGGACATGATATTCGGAGGCTGGGAAGTGGTGTCCTTGGGCAGAAACCGCTAATAAAACTGGCAGTACCATGAAGCCGGCCCCGTGAGCAGACGCCATTAGAAACGACCAGATGGTGAGGTCGCGGAATCCTATCTGCATTCCTCCCCAGCGGGGGTGACGATTGCGAAAAAAAATGTACAGGCCAAAGCTGAAGAGAATGAGGGCGACCGAAATCTTGAGGTAACCAAGAGGAAGCACTACCTGAGCTAGCCCGGCAAAAACTACCACCAAGCCGATCGCTAGACCATGGCCCAGGGCAATGGGCAGCAAGGACCGCCCCACAGCCTGACGGCTCTTCTCCTGCATCCCCAGAGCGACTGCGAAAAGCCATCCCATGCCGGGATTGATCCCATGATAGGCGCCCAGGAGGAACAAGGCGGGCCAAGCCCAACCATCGCTCATGGGTAACAGTAGGAGTCTGAGGAAGCGTCGCCGCCTTCCAAGCGGATCTGGTGGCCCCGCAGATCCTGAAACTCCAGGAAGAAATCAGAGTCAAGCTGAAGCCCACCCTGCGGGTCTGCGTCCAGCTTCACCATCCAGCTGCGGATTCCTTCCGGATAGAACTGCTCGTCCCAGGAAGCATAGAGGGAGTTGGTGAAGTAGACTCGCCTTCCATCGCGACTCACCTCCACCATCTGAGGTCCCCCATTAAGCGCCTGATCGGGCTTTGCCGGATGCGACGCTTGACGCACGATACCGCCCAGATGCACCGATCCGGTCAGTTTGGGCTTAAAGGGGTCGGAAACATCATATTGTTGAAACTCTCCGGTCCCCCAGCAGGAGACGTACAGGAAGCGGTCATCCAGTGAGAGGTCAATATCCGTCACCAGAGGAGGCACGGCCTTGAAGTCTTTGAGAATCGGTGGCAGTTTGTCCGGATCAGCCGGCTCGGCGGGTATCTCGATCACTTTTTGAACTCCCCAATTCCCGTTGTCCTGATGCCACAACCATATTGAGGCCGACAGATCCTTGAGTGACACCACCACGCCCAAAAAGCCATAGGCACGGGTGGGGTCGTGGGCGGGTCGAAGCTCCAACGCAAACTGTTGCTCGGAGCCCAAATCCAGCGCCTGAAGGTGACGTCGCCTGCGCAAGTCCCAGATGTGAAGCATGTGGCCGTAACCACTTTTGAGCAATATCTCAGGATTCAGTCCATCCTCGACCATGTTCGGCGTACCCCATTCACTGGTGATCATCGTGTCGTAGCCAAGATGCCACCAGAAATCGTAGGCCAGGTACTGAGATCCCCGATCCAGCTCCCATTGTCCGAGCACGTCGAAGGTTTCCTGGTCCATCATAAAGATGCCGCCGGGCCCGTCCCCGCTCGGCGAGCCAAGCGCACTGACATAGATGCCCCACGGACCACAGTGGACCGTGTGCGGTCGGCTGTAGCCGGCGCGCTCGGCGAGTGTTTCCGGCTCAATCACCTTGACGATTTGTGGCTGTCGAGGATCGGGCTTGGTATCGATAATGTGAATCCGAGAAGAGCGAAGGCCCGGAACAATCAGGTAGCGCCTCTCGAGGTGGGCGTGTGGCGCGTACGGTGACAGGCAGGCACTGCAGGCATTCCAGCCAAAGTGGTGCAGCTCATCGCCGGCATTGGGCATCTCGACTTGGCCGACCACTTGGCTGTAACTGGAAGATGCAGGGTCAACATCCACCACCGCCAGAGCATCGGGGCGGCCGTTGTGCTGCGGATTGAGCATCGCCAGAAAGGCTAACTTTTCGGGCGGTGCCTGCATTGCCATCTTGGGGGAGGGGTAAAATGTGGGATCAGGTCGTAAAAGCGCCATTTCAATTCTCCTTTGCGTTCAAATGCGTTCAAAAAAATCGTTCGCACCCCTTACACCACAGAAAGCCGACAAAATCAAGTGACAAAATCAAGTGGGGGCCGGCGCTTTCGCCGCTTCGTGACGACAACCTATAAATAACGCGGGCTGGACAATTACGCTTAGGCCGGTAACAATTTAGCGCAGGAGAGCTAGGATCGCAACCGACAAATGAAGAAAGGAGAAGTGCGATGCCGAAATATGTAATTGAGCGGGAGATTCCAGGAGCCGGCAAGTTGTCCCCACAGGAACTGCAAGCAATCTCACACAAATCGTGTGGAGTCCTGAAACAAATGGGCCCACAGATCCAATGGGTCCAGAGTTACGTCACCGATGACAAGGTTTACTGCGTGTATATCGCGCCCAACGAGGAGATGATACGCGAACATGCCCAGCAGGGTGGTTTTCCGGTAAACCGCGTCTCTGAGATAAGATCGGTGATCGATCCGACAACCGCAGAGTGAAGATACTCTCCGAAGGCGAGAGCAAAGCAGAACGCCGGATCATCCTTTCATCATTCGGTATTCCTCATTCGACATTTGAATAGGTGATTTCCAGGCGGCGAATGAGGAGACTGGCAATCACCAACACAATAGCTGTCACGCAAAGCAGACCCGGAACGCCTATCCAAGCCGGGGCGGGATCAGCCAGGATGGTGACGGAGCCTTGTGGAACTGGTACGGGGCAGAGAGACTCAAGGTAGTAAATGACGCTGATCTTCTTCAACATCGGAGGGAGGAGGAAGTTGATCGATTCCCATCCCAGGATGACGACAGCAGGAATGATGGGATTTCGGAAGAAGAGACCCATGGCCAGGAAAACTGAGCCATAGCCGAGGCAAGCGAGCACTGTTACTCCCAAGTAGGCACCCAGATGTGCGAGCCCCGGACCCATTAAAAGGTACTCGCGGGCGGAGGTAACGCCCGAGGGCGCGTAAAGAAGAAGATAAGAAAGTACCGTGCTCCCCCCGAACAGGATGGCTGCAATCACCAGTCCTGAAAGATATTTACCGATGACCAGCACTTCCCTGCGGAGTGGAGCGAGAAAATAGTAATGTAAGCTCTTCTCCAAGAGCTCTCCACGGAACAGATTCATAAAAATTCCCACACAGCCAAAAAAGACGGCAAACCTCAGGAAAAACGACCGATACATGATGGCGTAGGCAACGCTGGATGCGCCGAGGTTGTTCACCACTCTTTCCGGCAGCGGCACCAGGACCCGCACGCCAAAAAGCAGAACAGGAGCTACAGCCAGTAGGTAGATGGGAATGGCTCTTGTCGAGAAGAGATTTCTTTTAAGTTCCAGCCTCAGGATGGCGAGAGTTTGTCGGTACCAGCGGCCCCACGGTAGCTCTGACACACGATTCAAAAGGGAAGAGTTCGCTTCTTGTGACCTCATCGGGTTCCTCCATCTGTCCCAATCAAGTATTCGTAAACGGAGCGGACGTCTTCGTCTGCAGGAGCAACTGCTTCGATGACGAGATCGTCCTGCACAACGACCTCGTTCAGCAACAGGTAAAAACGGTCGGCGCTGCGCGTGCGCACAAAAAGTCCTTGACCGTCGTCGTGAAGCTTAACCTCCACAACATGATCCTGGTGAAAGATCCTAGAGGCCAGATGAGCCGGTTTGCTGCAGCGCACGAGGATCTGCATCGGATGCTCCTCCATTTCACTGCGAACTCCCTGGATATCTCCTTCCGCCACGACATAGCCATGATTCAAAAGGATCACCCGATCGGAGATCATGTCCACCTCGTGGAGGATGTGACTGGAGACGATAATGTGGAGCCCTGCTTTTCCGAGTTCCTGAAAGAGAGTAATCATCTCAGATCGGGCCATAGGATCAAGCCCATTGAGCGGCTCGTCCAGGATGAGGACCGAGGGTAGGTGGCAAATTGCTTGAGCCAGCTTGATCCGTTGACGCATCCCTTTGCTGTATCCCGCGACCCGTCTGCCCGCAGCATCCAACATCTTGACACGCTCCAGTGCGGTGCAGGTGAGCTGTTCGGCCTGGACGCCGTCATGTCCATGAACTCGAAGAAATGAGTAGAGAAACTGGTATCCTGTGAGACCTTTGGGAAAAGAGTCGTATTGGGTACAGTAGCCCACTTTGTGGAAAAGTTCCTCTGGGCGATCCGGTGGAATTCCCAGAACTCGGATTTGCCCACGAGTGGGGCGGATGAGACCAGTCATCAGGTTCAGGATAGTGGTCTTCCCGGAGGCATTGGGACCTACCAGGCTGGTGATCCCAGGCGGGATCGAGAGATTGACCCTGTTGATTCCAAGGACCTCTCCATAAAACTTTGAGACATTGTCAAAGATGATCCTTTGACCGTCGCCTTGATGCATCACCGAACTACCTCATAGGCACGGACCTTGCGATACAAAAGCCCCAGACAGAGGATGCAGATTGCCAGCAGCGCCACCCAAGCACTCCAAATCGGCACTGCCGTACGGCCAGGTAACCCGAAAAGGTGTGACCAGACCGTGTCGATCAGCTCACCCATATTGATCAAGTTTCCCCAGCGCGTGTAAAAGATGTTATTGATAGCTTGTCCAAACCCGGCGGCCACGAAGAAGACCCCAAAGAGCAGCGCACCAGCTATCGGTCTCCACTTGACCCAGGCAGACAAGGCCAGTGTCAGCAGTGAGAGAATAAGAATCCAAATCCAGGAGCCAAGAAAGATCCCCGCTGCAATCCACAGATTCTCATAGAGCCAGGTTGTACCCTCGAGATTTGATTGGAGAAGGAAAAGTAGGAGTCCTGGAATCCACGTAATCAGAGACAAGAGAATGACGAGTACACACATCTTCCCGACCACATATTCGGTCCGGGAGAAAGGTCGGCAGAAATAAAGGGGCAGGGCGTTGTTGGCAAGGTCTGCAGAAACCAGTCCAGGTCCCACAAAGGCACTCAGAAGAAATGCCATCGTCCCCTGGAAAGACAAAAACCTGACAAAGAATTTATTGTCGATGGAGATGAGGTCTGCCACGGAGAGGTTGAGTAGAGCCAGAGCGCTCAGATTGTGGCGCAGGTATATGAGCACAGCCGCACCCACGGGGAACGCAAAGCAGACCACGAAAAACGCAAGTAGCAATCTTGAGCGGAGAACATCTTGGTAGGCATAGCGAGGAAGGATCAGGAACCGGGACCACTCAGGCGTGAGTTCTCCCCCGAATCTGCGGTAACTGCGCTTATAGACGGCCATGCGTTCCCTCCATTGCCTTCAGGAAAATGTCTTGGAGAGAGTCCCGCTTGTAATTCAGGCGTCGAATCTGAACCTGGCGTTCGGCAGCCAGACCATACAGATCTCGAATTTCAATACCTTCGGGCAAGACCATTTTGATTTTTCTCTTTGCCAGTTGTGCGCACTCGCAGCCCAATTTCTCTACCATTGGGACAAAAGTTCCATCGTCCCCCCGAATTTCCATTTCCAGGAACTTGAGATTGGCTTTTCGTTCTTTCTCTAAGTTGCAATAGACGACAATTTCTCCCTCTTTCAGGATCAACACCTCCTCGCAGCATTCCTCAATATCTCGAAGTAAATGAGAGGAGATGATTAAGTGAACCTCGCCACCGTCCCGGATATCGCGAATCAAGCGGAGCATTCTTTGCCGGGCGGGAGGATCTAAACCATTCGTCGGCTCATCCAGAATGAGAAGCCGCGGTCCGTGGACAATGGCCTGGGCCAACTTGGCAAGCTGTTTCATGCCAAGGGAGTAGGTCTCGAGTTTCCGGTATCGTGCCTCCCCCAAGCCAACATAAAACAAAGCTTCATGTGTTCGTTCCATGGCCTCTGCCGGAGAGAGGCCGGAAAGCTCTGCCATCAAACGAACGAATCGGACCGCGCTCATCCGTGGGATGAAAGAATCTTCTTCGGGCATATAGCCGATCAAACCTCGGATCTTCTTTGCATTGGTGTGGATGTCATGTCCGAAGATCCGTGCCGTTCCTTGCGACGAAGGGTGAAAGCGTAAAAGGGTGCGCAGCAGGGTCGTCTTACCTGCTCCGTTGGGCCCGAGAAGACCAATGGCTCGACCCGACAAGGAGCCATTTAGATTCTTCAGGATCGTTCGCTTACCGAAGTTGACGCTCAGGCCGTTTAATTCCACAACTGGGTTCATTTTTGTCTCTGTTTTCGCGTAATCTTCTCTTGAATGAAAGCCCTCTCCTTGGATGAGCTCAGGTTTCCCTGGGCTGGACGCGTCATCCAATGTGGTGTCCGTTTTTTCAAAGCTCATATTTCGCCCATTGGTCTGTGAATACGCTTTTACGGGCCTAGAAGTTCAATTGTCCCG
>JALLOM010000104.1 GCA_027717865.1 Acidobacteria bacterium AH-259-O06
TCGTGACGACCTGGTGTGAGAAATGCGGACTCTAGCTGGCGGTATGTATGTATGGTTGTTCCTGGCAGGGAGCTCACGGCATGGATAGGGCCGCTTGCATGTTTCGCAACACCCTCCGGTTGGTTTCGATTAGCCTGCTTAACGATCCAGCCTTATGCCATGCCGAGAACCGTTCCATCGAGTAGATTTCAGCCTGCCACTGATCCAGTTGCTGCCTGAATTCGGCGTCCTTCATGGCCCGATGCTCCGCGGATTCGAGCAAGTCATAATAGTGCTTGAGATCCTCGTTGATCTCGCGCAAAAACTGGCGACGCGACTTCGCCGTGCCCGGATTCGACTCCTTGATTTCTTCCAGGACAGTCCCGGCGCCCGGACCGCTCGACGGTGGCTCGATCCCCATCATATGGCAGAGGGTCGGGATGATATCGATATGTTCGGCATATTCATATACACGTCCGCGGGCAATACCTGCTCCGACAAAGATCAGCGGCGTGATCCAGCTACCCTCATTGTCCATGGGGTGGTTGCCTTCATCGGCCTGACCGTGATCGGCAGTGACGATAAGGAGGGTGTCTTCCCATTTGCCCATATCTTCGAGCGATTGCACAAATTTACCGAGGAGTTCGTCCGCCCGTTTTGCCTTTTCAATGTAGGGTGAGCCCTCCCCCCAGATGTTGTTCTTCCAGGGTAGGTTTGCCTGCCCGCTCGCTGAGAGCTTGCCAGCGGAGCCGGTAGCTTGCAGGTGAATGCGCATAAAGGCAACGTCCTCCTTCTCCATAACCGCAATCGCCCAGTCAATCGCACTCTCATCCCCGTTTGAGTCCATATAAGAAAAGTTAAATCTGCGATTGACCGACCGATAGGCGTTTCTGGTGCTTGCCAAATGTGCGGTAAAGGCTTTATTATCAAACATTTCCTGGACCAGTCGAGTTTGCCGCCGAATCAAAAGCGTCCCCGAAAGCATCACAGGATTGGGGATCGATGCCGTATGCATCTCTGCCCAGGCTCCGGATTTGGGATGCGCCGGCATTACCAGATACGCCTTCCGGTAGAGAGTCCCCTGCTTCGCCAGTCGCTGGATATTCTTCAAACCCAGACGCTCAGGAGCTTCACTGCGGAGCCCGTCAATGACGAACAAGATCGCTCGACTTGGTTTTGCTGCTTGGGCATAAACTGCGCCATCCAAAAACAGAACAAGCACCATTCCAAGCAGCATGTAAACGAATCGAGAGTATGCAAGGCACTTCATGATTTCCTCCTGTAGCGGTGACCTATTAATCAAAGCTTCCTTGCCTTTACGCAATCCGCCCCCGCGCGTATCGTCTGCACTTTTGGCCTCAGCCACCGCCAGGACCGGCGGACTGAGCATCCAGGCAAACATTACACAGAGAAACACAATGATTCTTTTCTAGCCACTAACTTACCCGGTTCGCCCCCTATAGGCAATACATGAAGAATTGACACTAATAACGATAGAAAGTCCCGGAAGCTTCTTCTAATCCGTGATTTAGAGGCCGAAGTAATATAACTGAGCAGTGACACCGCTTCGAGGTTCTCGTGTCGGCTATTATCTGGATTCATCAACGTTTCTTGAGCGTCACTCCGACACCTGCGGCATGCATGTTCAAAAAGATCGTTTCCAGGTCCGGGTTGGTGGTGATGGCCTTGATATATCTTGGATCTGGGGCAGGTCGGTTCATGTTGTGGGCCAGGATCAGTCCGCCCGGACGCACTAATGGCAGAAGCTTGTTGAGGTAGTCGAGGTAGCCGGGCTTGTCCGCGTCAAGGAAAAGGATATCAATCGAGTCGTTTAGTTTCATGACTTCCTCGTGGGCGTCGCCTTCCACGAGTGTGACGATCTCGTCTACCCCGGCCCGTTTGAAGTTCTCGCGGGCCAGCGAGGCCCGATGGGGGTCGATTTCGTGGGTGGTCAGCTTGCCGCCCGTGGCCCGCAGTCCCAGACAAAACCAGATGGCAGAGTACCCGTTGGAGGTGCCGATCTCGACGACGTGCTTGGCGCCGACCGTCTCCGTGAGGAGCCGCAGCAACCTGCCGTCTTCCAGTGGGACGTTCATCATCCCTCTCCGCTGGTTCTGGTCCATATCCTCAAGAATGCTCAAGATCCTCTTCTCCGCCTCTGTCTGCGGTATTGGCGAGCTCTCTATGGACGATGGGCCTGGTCTGGCCCTTCCTCTTTCCTGAGCGACAAGATGTGCGGCTCCCAACAGCACGACCGTGACCACAAGACCTAGCGCACTCTTCTTCAACATTTCTTGCTCCTTTCTAAATGGGGCTTACGAAAGGTTACTGTGGTTGTTTCGTTGACCACAGTTGTACATGCCGTCGTCTTCGACCGCACAATTTTCTCTAAATATGCAGTTGGTGATTGTGGCAGAGAATGGTCGCCGCGGACTACAGCTAGTTCGATCGGCTGCATTACACTCTCACAGCTGAGTGACATCGACACAGTGTCCTATCTCTTGACGTGAACCAAGTCACCTTTTTGTCAACCCACGTTTACAGTTTTAAAACCCTTTATTGATTGAAAAGAACGTCAACCTGCTCAGGCATGCCGGCCATATAGTGGCATGTGCGGGCGCGGATACCAATATATAGTAAAGATGGGAATTGGCACGCTCTTTGCTTAAGGGCCGGACGTATCAGTAGTGAGGAGGTTTGAGCGACGAAAGTCGCCAAAGTCTTGCTCTTCTCTTTGGTTGGTGTATTGCTTACCGATGCTTGACAGGCTCAAGTGCCTTAGTATCGGAAATGCCAAAATTTTCTTGAAGAACAGCTTTACTCCTCGTGATAGTTGAAATTGCAAATTGCGATGGGCGAAAAAGGCATCATAGATCCCTTAGCTGGACTTAAGGTTGGACGGGGCATATCCATTTCCCCGCTAGTGAAGTCAAAAGACAAAGTCGCAGCCATTGTCACGAACATCTCCCACGCTAAAATCTTCTTAAAACTTCCGCGACGAATCTCACAGCTCCCTTTTCGCGAAGGAGAGCGAGTTCGGATCAACTACTGGGAAGAAGGGATTATCTATTGCTGGGACGCAGAAGTGGTCAAGATCACCCGCTCCAAGAAACGGCGGGTGACAGTCTCGACACTCGGTGAAGGGGTGACACTGCAGTGGAGGAATTACGTTAGGGTTCGTGCATCGATTCCTTTCTCGTTCGCCGTAGTTGACGCGGCTGAAAGTGGGCTCATCGGCGAGAAGGTGCTTAACACCAAGACCCAAGATATCAGTACAGGCGGATTGGCATTTCAAACCAGTCTTCTATTGAAAGCGGGGGACAAATTGGAGATAGAGCTTCACTTGGCGTCACAACGAGTGAGCGCCTTCGGATGGGTCGTTCGATGTGAACCGCTCGAACGCGACCCAAGACATATCAATTTAGTTGCTATCCAGTTCCTTCAGTTGAAAGAGAAAGAGCAAATGCAACTCCTGCAGTTCTTGGCCGCTTTTAGAACTACGCGCTAGCCCCTGCTAGGTGATCTCTCAAGAATTCAGTGCACGGCTATTTCCTCTCTGACGCCTTGCAAAATGCGTCATCCTTTCCTTTACCAGGGCCGCCAATCGGGACCGCTGCACCTCCCCGGCCGGACGAACCGGCAAAAAATTATTTCGATGTTTACCGAGAGGGTATAAGCTGGCCCTCGAAGGTTGCCAGAAGACCCTTTTCAAGACTCGGGTCGCTTTTGTATAAACGAATGCCAAAGGCTCCCGGATGGTACGAATCAGGACGCAAGAAGATCACAGGGGCTTGACGAAACGAAGATGAAAGCCAACCGGAGCAAGCGCAAGGCTATGATCGGACAACCAAAGGAGGAAACTAAGTGAGAAAGACGGCAGCGGTAGTAGTGATAGGAGCTGGAATCAACGGTTGCAGTATTGCCTACAACCTTGCCAAGGACGGCGTGAGGAATGTCCTGCTAGTGGAAAAAGGGTATGTTGCCTCCGGACCAACCGGGCGCTCGAGCGGCATCGTCCGGCAGCATTATACGATCGAAACCCTTGCCAAGATGGCCAGAGATAGCCTGCGTACCTATAGAAGCTTTGAACAAGAAATCGGGGGGGATGCCGGCTTTATGCAGGCAGGCGTGGTGTTTTTGTGCTCCGAGCAAAACGCTGAGACATTGAAAAAAAGTGTCGCTATGCATCAGCGTCTGGGAATCCGGGAAAGCGTTCTTTCGCCGGAAGAACTGCGGGAAATGGAGCCGTTTCTCAATATAGAGGACATAGGCTATGGCGCATACGAACCTGATGGGGGGTATGCCGACCCGGCATTGGCGGCCAACAGTTTTTGCATCGCAGCACAGAAAGAAGGAGTCGAAGTCTTGCTAGGCACCCGTGTTACAGGGCTAAGGGTGCAAGGGGCACAAATTCGCGGAGTGATCACGGATAAAGGCGAGATTGCGACTGAAACCGTGGTTAACGTCGCCGGACCGTGGGGCCGTGAAATAGCGGCGATGGTCCGAGTCGAGATTCCGATCAAGCCCAGCCGGCATCCTGTGGTCATTTTGAAAAGACCCCCTCAATGGAGAACCCCGACTCCCGTGTGGGCTGATTTAGTGAACGGTTGGTACTTCAAGCCAGAGGGGCATGACGGGATGCTGGTTGGCTCCATCAGCTCACAGGAAGCCGATCAGGAGGCAGACGTCGAGAAATACTCTGTGGTAACGGATTATGACGAGGCCACAACCTATTCAGACGGGGTGCTAAGGCGATTTCCAGTGATGGCTGAAGGCCTGGTGAAGGGAGGGTGGGCTGGACTGTACGATGTTACGCCCGATTGGCAACCGGTGATTGATCAAATCCCGGAAGTTAAAGGATTCTATTGCGCGGTCGGCTTTAGTGGGCATGGTTTCAAGTTGGGGCCTGCGGTGGGCAGGATCGTGTCTGAGTTGGTCCGCGAAGGAAAATGCAGCAGTTACGACACTACCGTGTTCCGATATAGGCGATTTCACAACGGGCAACTCAGTGCGGGCGACTACGATGAGTACAAAATCCTTGGATGACTTCAAGGCTAAAACTAGGGCAACAGCAGCACCTTCCCGGCGGTCTTTCGTCCTTCCAGTGCCCGGTGTGAATCGGAGGCTTCGGAAAGAGGAAACGTCCTGTCAATTCGCACCTTGAGGTCCCCACTTGACACCCATTTCAGGACTTCCCCGGCACGCTCCAGCAATTCCTCCCGTGAGGCGGCATAATGACCCAAGCTGGGCCGGGTCAGGAAAAGAGACCCTTTGGCATTTAAAATCTGGGGATCGAAAGGGGCCACAGGTCCACTGGCTTGCCCAAAGAGCACTAAATATCCCCGAGGTTTCAAACAATTCATGCTCTTTTCAAAAGTGGTCTGTCCCACCGAATCATAGACCACTTCCACTCCGGCACCATCGGTCAGCCGCTGGACTTCCGACTCGAAGTCTTTTTCCGTATACAGAATGACCTCGTCAGCCCCTGCCCAGCCGGCCAGCTGGGCTTTCTCTTCAGTCGAAACTGTTCCAATCACGCGTGCTCCACACATTTTAGCCATCTGAACCAGGAGCAAACCCACTCCCCCTGCTGCAGCGTGCACTAAGGCGGTGCGACCCGGTGCCAGTGGATAACTCGAACGCGTTAAATAATGCGCAGTCATCCCTTGCACCATGATGGCTGCACCTGTTTTAAAGTCGACGTCAGGAGGCAATTTGACAAGCTGCCAGGCCGGGACTGCCGCACGCTCAGCGTATGTTCCAAGCGACAGTGCATAGGCGACAGGATCTCCCACTTCAACTTCACTCACATCGGAGCCTACCGCGCTAACCGTTCCCGCCGCCTCTACGCCCGGTGTAAAGGGGGGCGCCGCCTTGTAGAGTCCTGTGCGGTGGTAGGTGTCGATGAAATTCAGTCCAATGGCTTTGATTTCGACCAGAGCTTCATTAGGATTGGGCTCGGGTTCGGGAACGTCCTCGTAAGAGAGGACCTCCGGACCGCCAGGTTTGTGAACACGGATCGCTTTCATGATTCGGTTGATTGTAAAGGGCAGGACAGCCTTTGTCTAATGTGGTCTGGATAATCTTTCCAGTATCTGCTTACAGACACTAGACTTTGTCAGACGGGTCTTGTAAAAGTAGACCCGTTTTTTCTACAGTTACAGTGGATTTGAGAAAGGGTTACGGTACTTAGGCAATGCCCATCGTCTTCTGCTCCCTGGAGATTCATCTTCCCAACAGCCACTCTTTGAAAGCGAAACGAAGCGTGCTTCGCAAGACAGCGGATCGTTTGCGCTCCCGATTCAACTTTTCCATCTCCGAAATTGAGTATCAGGACCTCTGGCAGCGGGCCCGCTTGGGAGCGGTTTCCATTGGCCCCAGTCGAAAAGACTTGGAAAGATTATCCGAAAAGTTTATCCGGGAGAGTGAACGAATCCTGGGTGGCGACCTGGTCAGATACGAAATTGACTTCTTTGAGTACGATTGAAAGCTGTGGAAGAGATTATCCGCTTCATACAAAGCCAGGAACGTTTTGCTGTCACGTCGCATGCTCGGTCCGACGGAGATTCGATTGGCTCAGAACTAGGATTGGCTTTGGCACTCGAAGAACTGGGGAAAACAGTCCATGTTTTCAATGCGGACCCTCATCCTCGCCCCTACAACTCGCTCCCGGGAATCCACAAGATTCGTGTAACCGATCGAGTCGAGGGCAACTATGATGGATTGTTCGTCCTCGAGTGTAACGACCTAAAGCGACCTGAATTGAAGGGTCTCGATGAGTACTTCGTGATTAACATCGATCACCATCCAAAAACAAAGCCTTTTGGGGATCTCAACTGGGTGGAACCATCGGCGGCAGCCGTGGGAGAAATGATTTATCACCTTGTTAAAGCTCTCCAAGTACCCTTGACACCCGAGATCACTACCAATCTCTACACCGCCATTTTGACTGACACCGGATCATTTCAGTATTCCAATACCGGCGCCGGAACCTTCCTCGTCGTCAGTGATCTAGTGAACAATGGAGCCGATCCCAACGCTATTGCACAATCGGTTTACATGACCCAGCCTTACTCCAGGATCCAGCTGCTGGGCATGCTTCTGAATACGCTCGAACTGCACCCCTCAAAGAAAATCGCCCTTATTACACTCACCCAAGAGATGCTCCAGAAAACGGGCGCGTCCGCCAGCGACACGGAAGGCCTCGTCAACTATGCACTGTCCATACAGGGCGTACTCTTGGCTGCCTTCTTTCGTGAAGAAGCGAAAAATCAGTACCGCGTGAGTTTGAGGTCTAAGGATCATTATGATGTGGGATCTGTGGCCGAACATTTCGGCGGCGGCGGCCACAAAAACGCCGCGGGCCTTTTGGTCCAAGGAAGCTTTAAAGAGGCTCGGGATAAGGTGGTGTCGAGGTTGGAAAAACTGCTGGACTGAGGAGCCAGGAGCCAGGAGCCAGGAGCCAGAATCCAGAATTCAGAATTCAGAATTCAGAATTCAGAAGAGTCATAGCTTAATGGCTCAATAGCTCACACCTCAAAACTCAGAACTCCAAACTTCAAACTGCTGATCAACTAAAATAATCAGGATGAGAACGGGAGAGGTGCCGAGTGGGGTCCTAGTTGTCGACAAACCCGCAGGACCCACATCTCATGATATCGTGGCAAGGACCAGGTCACTTTTGAAAATCAAGGTGGGTCACACGGGAACGCTCGATCCGATGGCTACCGGAGTACTGCCTCTTGTATTGGGACGCGCCACCCGCCTAAGCCGCTTTTTCCAGTCCAGTGACAAAGAATATGTGGCTGAAATCAGATTGGGGAAAACCACTGATACCTTCGACGGTGAGGGTAAGGTCATCGAGGTAAAGCCCTTGCCCAGGATTTCTCCCCGGCAATCCAAACAGGTGCTCGCCCAATTCACGGGAGTGATTCAGCAGCAGGCTCCCATGTTTTCGGCCGTCAAGGTGGCTGGACAGAAGCTCTACGAGCTGGCTCGACGAAAACGTGAGTCAGAACGCCCCTGGCGAACTGTCCATGTTTATCGACTCGAGCTGCTTGAACAAACCGAAGCGATCTGGAGTCTTCGAGTTCATTGCTCATCAGGCACCTACATTCGTGCTCTGGCCCATGAAATAGGAGAAGCGCTGAGCTGTGGGGCTTATCTCCAGAATCTGCGCCGCGTTCGATCCGGAACCTTTGACCTTTATCGGGCCATCCCCGTCGATGAGATCGAGCACGACTGGCGAAAGGTCCTTTATCCAATGGAAGAGTTGCTGCCCGAACTTCCCCGAATCGATCTTCATGAACAGCAGGCGGAACGAGTCCATCACGGAAACGAAATTCCTCGAGAAACTGAATTTGCAGGAGAGTTTTGCCGACTTTTTCACAACGAGAAGTTGATCGCTATCGGCCGAGTAGCTCCCAGAAATCACATTCGGCCCACCATCGTTCTGGAAACGGCGAATCGGGAAAAATGAACACACGAGAACTGCTATCATGTCTGCAAGCCGACTGGCCAACCTCCTGAAAAATGCTGATCGAGTCCTGGTCTTCACCGGGGCTGGTATGTCAACCGGTTCGGGTATCCCTGATTTCCGAGGACCTCAGGGCGTGTGGAAGCGCCGGCGGCCCGTTTACTACGACGAGTTTATGACATCGTATGAAGCTCGTGTCCGCCACTGGGATTTCAAACTCGAGGGCTGGCTTCAGTTTCGCGATGCCAAACCGAATCAAGCTCACCTGGCACTGTCCGAGTTAGACCAAATGGGTCGCCTGGATACACTGGTGACACAGAACATTGATGGATTACATCAGCTTGCCGGACACCCCGAGGGGAGAGTGATTGAGCTACACGGTACTAATCGAGAGGTTGAATGTCAGACTTGTAGAAAGCGCATGGATCCAGATCCCATCTTTGCACAATTCGAACGCACCCGTAAGCCTCCTCTCTGTGAGTGTGGAGGATTCTTCAAACCGGCCACCATTTCCTTCGGGCAAGCAATGCCCTACGACAAACTGACCGAGGCTTTCGCAGCCGCCAGTCGCGCTGAGCTGGTTCTTGCAATCGGTTCCACTCTTGAAGTGGAACCAGCGGCCTCTATACCGAGATCGGCCAAAGAGCATGGGGCGCTCTACGTTATTATCAACCAGGGCACCACCGCACAAGATCATCTGGCGGATCTTCGGATCGAAGGCGACGCAACAGCCGTTTTAGCGGACGCGGTTGATGAATTGCGTAAATTGTTGGGAAGATGACCGAGATTATTTATCAACTTGTGCGAGGGGTATGGTAGGGGCGAGCCGGTGGCTCGCCTGAACTGTTCTCGCTGCATGTTTGCTTCGGGGGAGCCACCGGCTCACCCCTACACAGGAATCGGGGTTTAGTGCTTCAGAGACGGTTTCACCTGCTTTACAAACTGCAGCACTCGCCTCATGTAAGAAGCGCTGTCGAGACGGTGAACATTAACGTGGTCAGCCCCTTTTACGCAGTAAAATTCCTTGGGTCTTGTCAATCCTTCAAATAACGCACGTCCTTCTTCTGAAGGAATCGTCCGATCTCGATCCCCATGTATAACCAGCACCGGGAATAAATGATCTTTCAAATACCGAAGCGTCTCCAGACGACAGCGCGAAAAGGGATAAAAGGCCCGGAACTGGGGATAATATTTGGCAAGCGAGGCCTTACTCGTAAATCCTGTTTCGAGAATCAATCCGTCCGGCGGAACTTGACTCGCCGCGTAGGCGGCAAAGCAGCTGCCCAGTGATCTTCCCCAGTAGAGCAAGGGCAGTTTTGAATCCCTCAAATGGTTGTGAAAGTAACGAACGGTGGCGACCGCATCCTGATAAAGGCCTTTCTCGCTGGGAGTTCCCGAACTCCACCCATAGCCCCGGTAATCCAGGGCTAGAACCTCCAAACCGAAACGGAAGAGCAAATCGAAGATCTCGTTTAAAATGCCCAAATTCCCCCCATTTCCGTGGAAATAGATGACAGAGCCCAAAGGATCAGAAGGTCGCATGTGCCATGCGCTCAAGCGGCAGCCATCTGAAGTTTCAATAAAATACTGGTCAAACGGAATTCCCAGCTCGGCGGGTGTTTTGGACACTTCCCGGGTAGGTCTAAACACGAAAAGGTTCTCCAAACGCGGAACAATCCACCAGAGAGCCAATAGAAATCCCACCACCAGGGA
>JALLOM010000105.1 GCA_027717865.1 Acidobacteria bacterium AH-259-O06
CCACGCCCTGACCGACATTAGGTAACAGAGAGAGAACCGTTCTGGGTCCCTTCGGGTCGATTTCAAACCAGTTCATATGGGACCTCCGACAATAAGTTTCATCTCACTCTTATAGCAAGAGCGGAGTAAATTCGATGACACAAGATTTTGCAGAAAGATTCTTCCGAAACTGCGGCGTCTCTGGTGAAGGCCGGCACACAAAAACCATTGAGAGACCTTACCTGCCTGAACGAGTAGTTAGATGAAGTCAAGCAAAGTGTCCACAGTGGCTTGCCTGATGGTTTTTGGTCTGTTGGTCAGTCCCGCCGTATTGGCCCAAAACACACCCGACACAACGGAGGGGAACTCCTTAACCCAGCTAAGCGATGCCTTTGAGTCTCTGTCAGAGCGCGCGGGAAGAGCAGTGGTCCAGATTTCTGTGGTTCGATACACCCTGAGGCAGGGAGGCATCGTCCACTCCTCGGAATTGCTAGGCCTGGAGCACACTGGGGGATCGGGCGTAATTGTTTCGGAGGACGGCTACATTGTGACCAATGCTCACGTGGTTGAAAATGCTCGAAACATTAAGGTCCTACTGACTCTCACTGTGAGTGAAAAAGACACTTATCACTCTGTTCTCAAGCCCAGGGGAAAGATGGTCAATGCACGAATTGTGGGTATTGATGGAGAAACCGACTTGGCTGTGCTGAAGGTGGACGAGGAGAGACTTCCATTTTTGGAGTTTGGCGATTCGGATGAGCTGCGACAAGGGCAGATTGTGCTGGCATTTGGCAGTCCGCAGGGACTGGAGAATTCGGTCACCATGGGTGTGGTCAGCTCCGTTGCTCGGCAGCTTCGTGCCGACGATCCTATGATCTACATCCAAACCGATGCCCCCATCAATCCGGGAAATAGCGGCGGTCCGCTCGTGGACATTGATGGTCGTATCGTCGGCATTAACACGCTGATCCTTTCACACTCAGGGGGGGACGAAGGTATCAGCTTCGCTGCTCCGAGCAACATTGTCAGACACGTTTATAGAGAGATTCGTGAGCGTGGCCGAGTTCGCCGGAGTCACATTGGCATTAATGCTCAAAGCATCACACCTACCCTGGCAGCGGGTTTAGGTCTGCCCTGGGACTGGGGTGTAGTCGTAGCGGATGTGTATCCTGGCCAACCGGCTGATAGAGCGGGACTCCGTACAGGAGATGTAATTATTCGAGTGGACGGCAAAGTAATGGAAAATGCTCGACAGTTCGATGTTAATGTTTACCAGCGTGAACCGGGGGATTACGTCAATTTGGAGCTCTTTCGAGGTTCAGAAAAGATGAATCTCCGCGTTCGCACCATCCAGCGGGATGATGATTTGGACCGAATTGCTGCGATGGTCACTCCCGAAGAGAACCACATCGAGCGACTGGGAATTCTCGCAATCGAGATCGACAGCAAAATCGCCCAGATCCTTCCGCCGCCCAGGAAGCGGGGCGGTGTTTTGGTTGCCGCCATGGCAGCTGACGGCCCGAATCGCAATGGCGGCCTTCTTCCCGGTGACGTAATCTACGCGTTCAATGGAAAATCGATCAGCGGACTCCCGGCATTGCGTTCGGAACTGGAGAGTCTAAATACTGGAGATGCCGTTGTGCTCCACGTCCAGCGTCAGAGGAAGTTAATGTACCTCGCCTTTGAACTGGAATCAGTTGCCAACTAGCGTAATTAAAACGCAAGACAAGATCCTGAACAACTCTGGGATTTTGGCGGCAATCGAAGATTTGTCCAAAAAACTCCGCGCTTATGAGGGCGTGCCGATTTTGGAGATGTTCGAAGGGTAATCCTCGGCTAGGGTTTTAAGGCAGGGCGGCCCTGGAACAGTTTCCCCTTTGGCACGCTGACATAGCCACTGATTCGGTCCTTATGCACCTCGTTGATGACGAGTTCGTAGCCTATTCTCTGTGAGCCGACATAGAAATTGACCGGAGTGTTGACGTTGATATTCTTCCGCTCCATTCTCACATCGTTCACATAGATTCTCAGATCCGTGCGTTGACGTTTGCGATCCGCTTTCCGCAGCTCCAGTCCGATCCCAGCCACTCGGGTCCGCTGCTTTTTTCTCAAGTCAAAAGTGACATAATCCCTTTCACCTCGCCGTTTCAGCTCCTCCAGTCCAGTGGCAGTGGTGGCGATCATATTTCCCTGCTCGGTCACCCGCACACCGAGCCTTGTCAGCTTCTGCAGCGTCGTAGTCAATTCCCGCTGGTTACTTTTCACCTCCTCCTTGACAGTAGAGATTTCCTGGTTTACACCTTGGAATTTCTCGCCGGCTTCTTCCTTAAAACTGGAAACGAGTTGCGTATCGGCTCTTTGCGCTATTTCCTGAGTGAGCGCCTCAACGCTCCTGGTTTGTTCTTCCCTGAGCTGCTCGGCCAGTGCTTGTGCTCGTTTCAGATCCCTCTGCGTCACTCCAACACGTCGCATGGTGACTTCCAGCTGGGATTGCAGCGACGTAATCTGCTCACCATTCCCGTCCAACCTCTTGCCAATAAGCTCCAGGGATTGGTTGACAGCCGCCAGTTGAACTTCCAACGCTTGTGCCTGAGTGCTCTGCTGTCGGCTCAAGTGATGCAAATAATAAGTCAGTACTCCACCCAGCGCCAACGCAACGACCGATAAAATAGTCAGTACGGTAACGGTCCCTCGGGACGGCTGCGGCAAGTCGGCGTTTTGACTCTCAAGCTCTTTCGATTCTGGCCTTGACTTTGGATTAACTAAAAGCTCGGAAAAGTTGTTGTTTGCCATTTTTCGCCTCCTCAGCCCTGTTTCTTGTTGCTGCCCGCTCAGTCCTGAGGCCCTCCAGGAGAAGGTCCCAGGACTTTACGTTTGAGCCGCTCAAGCGTATCCGGGTCTTCAGGCTCCTGTCCCCAGAGGTTCCGCGCCGCAGTGCCAATGGCCAGTAGTTGCGCCGCGTAGCGCCGGCAGTGGCGGCACATGAGCAGGTGGAACCGGAACGCAATCCTCTGGCTCCACCTGGCCTCTGCAAGCTCATCGCTAGCGATCTTGCGCGTGACTTCCTTACAGCGTAACATCCCGGCTACCTCTTGACCCCCTTTGCCTCCGGCATTCCCGGAGACGGTTGCGAACGCGATACGTTAGTACTCCTAAGTTAGTGCGCGTGACGTTCAAAATCTTACAGATTTAATCAGTGGTAAACCCCGCTACCTCTCGCAGCACAAAGGCCATTCTCTGCTGGGTGGGGACAGCGTCGAGACAGCTCTCCAACAATAGACGAATTTCGCCGCTGTACAGGGCGGCGTCGAGGGACTGGGGTGGGCGCAACCAACTCCCGTTGCTATCGAACCGCTGTTCGCCAATGTCCTCGATGACATCCGTTTTCCCCTCTCGCTGCAGCTGGCGGCGAGCCTCGGCGATTTTCTTATAAAGGATACCGAACAGCCACGTTCGCACGTGCGACCTTCCCTCGAACTGTGAGGCCTTTTCGATAAAGGTGGTGAAGGTATCCTGAGTCACCTCCTCGGCGCGTTGAGGGTCCAGTCCCGCTCCCCGCCCAGCGCGGAGGACCTGGTGCAAGTAAGTGTGCACGACAACCTCGAGCGCCTCGGGATCCCCTTTCCGGATCCGTGCCGCCAATTGCGGATCGTCGATCGACATCGCCATTCTCCACGATTCGGTGTCCAGATCACACCGCTGGCTCGCCTCCGAGGTTGGGCGTAAGAACTTGCGCCCCTGACGCACTTACTTGTTTTCCAGCGGAAACAGCCTGATTTTAAAGGCCACACGGGTGGCCTGCAAGCGGAAGCGGAGCCCCCCTGCTCATTGCCTCTTTTTGGGGTGTAAGAATTCCGGGCCCCACTGCACTTACTAACGAAGCCGGCAAGAGATCAGACCTCGCTGCGAAGGCAGTCTGATCTTTGGCAGGAAAAAAGGAACAGAGGGAGTAAAGGAAATGTTTAAAACAACAAGAAAATATCGACAGTCTATCCATAGGATAGAAACCATTCTGGTGGCAGTATTGCTTTTGCCAGCCATGGCAGCTGCCCAATCGTTTTCGAAGGATTGGAAGTCTGCGTGGCCGAATACCGACTTCAGCAGAACCGCTATCGACGTTTCGAGTCTTGAGTCGGGTGGCCCTCCGCGCGATGGCATCCCGCCCATTGATCATCCGAGATTCGTATCCGTTCAAGAAGCATCGGAATGGATTGCTGATCGAGAACCCGTGATTTTTCTCGAATTGAATGGAGACGTACGGGCCTACCCGTTGCAAGTCATGACCTGGCATGAAATCGTCAATGACACGGTCGGAGGTTTTCCCGTCGCCGTCACGTTCTGCCCCTTGTGCTATAGCGCCATCGCATTTGATCGCCGCATCAACGAGAAGGTTTACGATTTTGGCACATCAGGGCTGCTACGGCACAGCGATTTGGTTATGTACGACCGCCAGACAGAATCCCTGTGGCAGCAGCTCAGTGGTGAGGCGATCGTCGGACAGATGGTCGGCCATACGTTGGAGATGATTCCTGCGACATTGATCGGCTTTGGGCAACTTAAATTGGAGCATCCAAATGCAAAAGTGCTGTCGAAAGAAACTGGATATCGCAGGGATTATGGCGGCAACCCTTATGCAGGATATGACGACATACGAAACACGCCGTTCCTTTATAGGGGGCCATTACCCAAAAAGGTGAGGCCGATGGAACATCTGGTCACGGTCATGCTCAACGGTGAACCGGTTGCCTATCCCTTTTCAGCTTTGAAAAAACGGCGAGTGGTGAATGACAAGGTCGGTGGAGTACCGATTGTGGTGTTTTACGAAAAGACTACGCGTACGGCTTTGGGCCGAAGAAAGATCAAAAGTGGCAAGGCGATTGGCGCCGGCGCGGTTTTCGACCGGCGAGTCAAGGAGCAGACACTGTCATTTACAAAAAAGGGAAGTTTCTTTGTGGATCGGGAAACCGGCTCGGTCTGGAACCTGTTCGGTGTCGCGACTTCGGGACCTTTAAAAGGAAAGAGGTTAGAGCGAATCGTCTCGGGCGACTTCTTTGCCTTTGCTTGGATGGCGTTTCGCCCCGACACTCGTATCTACAAACCTTAGCCCGCAGACACCCCTGAACTCAAGGAGAAGGTAAAGATGAAATCTTGGAAGAAAATCGCGCTAGGGACAGCGTTGATTATCAGTGTAGCGTTGATCCCCTGGACATATTTTTCTAACTCAAAGATGAAAATCGAATCTGAAAAGGAGATAAGAATAATGGCTAACGACACTAAGTACATTACATTGACCGAAGAGAACTTCCAGAGTGAAGTGCTTGAAAGCACAGAGCCGGTTCTGGTCGATTTCTGGGCGGCCTGGTGCGGACCGTGCCGCGTCATCGCGCCCGTGATCGAAGAACTGGCTGTGGATTTTGAGGGACGCGCCAAAGTGGGCAAGTTGGATATTGACGACAATGCAAGCATCTCTATGCAGTATGGTATCCGTTCGATCCCGACGTTGCTGTTTTTCAAGGATGGTCAGGTAGTGGATCAGGTGGTTGGTGCTGCTTCAAAGAAATTACTAGCTGACAGACTCAACGCCCTACTGAATGAGGGCGTCTTCACTGTCGACAGAGCAATGCCTCAACAACTGACATCTGACAACTGACAGCTGACAAGAAAAGGGAGCTGGAAAACCCTGAACTGTCGGGGTATCAGTTGTCAGATGGATGTCAGTTGTGACTCAAGGGTCATACTTTTTCCCAGAGACTATGAAATCGTTAAGAGCAGCTCATCACGAGCTTTCAGAGACACGCAAACAGATCCAGATACTGAGTCAATCAGCTGGCAAGCTACTAAGCTTTGAAGAGCGGCTGGATGAAATCGGGCTCTATCCTCTCACCCCGACTGCAATTGAGATTCTCCAGGTCAATGTCGGGAAAATGTGCAACCAAACTTGTGCTCACTGCCACGTTGACGCGGGTCCGGATCGAGAGGAGATCATGACGCGCGAGACGTTGCAATACTGCCTGGAAGCGATCAAAAAATCGAACATCCGCACGGTGGATTTGACGGGCGGGGCTCCGGAGATGAACCCGAATTTCCACTGGTTTGTCGAGGAAATTTCCAAGCTGGGTCGCCAAACAATTGTCCGGAGCAATCTCACCATTCTGACGGTGAACCACAAATACCGACAGCTCCCTCAATTCTTCGCAGACCACAAAGTTACAGTCATTTCGTCGCTGCCCTGCTATACAGCTGAAAACACCGATAAGCAGAGAGGCAACGGTGTCTTCGATCGATCGATCGAAGCTCTCCAGATGTTAAATGCGGCTGGATATGGCCAGCTGGGATCGGGCCTGGAGCTGCATCTGGTCTACAACCCTTTGGGGGCATTTCTGCCGCCACCTCAAGACAAACTGAAAAGTGAGTACAAACGAGTCTTAAAGGAGAAATTCGGCATCGTTTTCAACGACCTCTACTGCATCACAAACATGCCGATCAGCCGGTTTCTGGAGTACCTGCTGCGTGTGGGCAAATATCAGGAATACATGGAGACTCTCGTAAACGCCTTCAATCCGGCAGTAGCCGCCGGCCTCATGTGTCGAAATACGATTTCCGTTGTGACTTCAATCAGATGCTGGAGTTGGAGGTTGAATCTAGTGCGCCGCGACACATTTGGCACTTCGATCTCAGTAAGCTGGCAGAGCGCAAAATTATTTTGAATCAGCACTGCTACGGTTGCACTGCCGGTGCTGGGTCCAGCTGCGGAGGGGAGATCGCAAAGTGAGCCAGACCTATCTGCGAACCACCAAGGATGTCTATAAGAAAGCCGCATTAACCCCCCAAAAAAGGGCTGTGCTGCACGACTGCTCCTATCTGGCAGCTGCCGGAACTTGAGATCCCCGAGAAGATGCTCGAGATGAACTACGGGTGTGGAAGCACGGTCCACCCTACGGATCTGCGGGACAGTCCAAAGGTCCTTTATGTGGGTGTCGGGGGCGGAATGGAACTTCTGCAGTTCGCCTATTTCGCCAGAAGACCTCACTCGATCATCGGTCTTGACCCCCCGCCTTGCTCAAGCAAGTGTTCGTCAACCTGCTCGGCAACGCGCTAAAGTACACGCGCGGGCGGGATGTGGCGGTGATCGAAATTGGCTGCCAGGACGATAAGCAGGGTAAGCGCGTCTATTTCGTCAAAGACAATGGTGTGGGATTTGATATGCGGTACGCCGGCAAACTCTTTGGCGTGTTCCAGCGGCTGCACCTCGCCGAGGAGTACGAGGGCACTGGTGTGGGCCTGGCGATCGTGCAGCGCATTATCCACCGCCATGGGGGGCGCGTTTGGGCCGAGGCACAAGTCAACAAAGGTGCGACCTTTTATTTCACGCTTGGAGGCGGATCAGTCAAAGGATTGCCATTGGCGCGTCTGTAATCCTGATGATTTCATGACGGAAGGCTACGGGATCGACGTAAACCATTCCTTCAGGAATGTTCTCCATGCTCGACGCCTCTGCAGATGAGGTCGCGAAAATCCGAGGGGGAAACAGTCCTATGCCCAGCCCAGCCAATACCCGGTAACCGTCGCCAAGATGGATGCGACCTTTCCTAAGATGAGCCACCGGCCAAAGGACAACCCGAACACTTTTCGTTTTAGAAAAGAGAAACTTTTCCTCCTCATTACACAGCGTAGACGTCGCACTGCTATTGAAGTTTCTGGGTTGCTTTTAATGTGTTTATTGGAAGACAAAATTGCGCAGTCCTTTCTTGCCATCAAACTGCGGACTCGAGCCCAATTGATGCGCACGCAAGAAACAGACTTAGCGAGGAAGTTTAAGCCTGCGCCAGGCAACTATCCCAGAGCTCTTCCCTCTTGCGGCCGACTCTACGGCTTGTCAAGCCGCAGCCGCCTCGCAGAAAGCTTGGAGCATTTTGTAGAAAACTCAGTTTACACCCACGTCGAGTCCCTCGCCCAACATGGGATTGCGAAAGCGTGGCTTGATGATGGACAGGACCTTCAAGGAATTAACGCGGTCCATGGATGACGTTGTCCAGTTCCAGGATGAGGCGAGGCAACACATTGTCACCTGAAGAATTCTCCAGCAGCGTCACCGCCACATATCTTTTATCGTCCCGCTCCACCAGAGCCGCATCACAGTGCCAGTATTTCCAGGTTCCCGATTTGCGGGGGCCGGTGGGCCAGTCCTTTGACAAACTTGTGCATGATCCCGGGTCGCGAGAGGAGGTCTTTCATTTGCTGGCAAGTCCAGGCATTGACCAGCATTCCTTTATCCAAGAGGAGAAGCTAGAAAAGTCATCAGGTCAGTCTGCCTTAAGTGCCAAATCCGGTCAGCACTTGCCAATTCCTCGTAGGGAAGTTGAGCGGTGCTCATATGACCTCCTTTGCCTTGAAAGAAATACCCGGGGTAGAAAAACCCCGCAGTGATTTAACCTTGAGAATTCCTTGTTGCTTTGCCAAGTTTCTCCCTTGTCAATTCCTGTACGCGGGGTCCTGGTCAACGACTCGGAGAGTAACGACGAAAGACCTCCAGAGGCCAGGGCTCGATCCGCAGGTCGCTCACCTCGCACCCTGCAAAGAACTTCTCTGCCATTTGGTGGCATAGCCGCTCGATTCCCCCCTGGGGCGCATTAGTTCTCAGGGACAAAATCCGAAGCTTGCCATCGACGTCGGCCAGAACCACATATTTTTGTGACATCGATGGACTGTGTAAGCAACCTCCGTTCCAAAAGTTCGATGTCCGACAATTGAGGGATTCAGGAGCAGATCTTTTCACCCATATCATTGCGGTTCTGAGAGGCAATTCTGGCGCGGCTTTCGGCTGAGCCGCTGAAAAATGGTGACGGCCCCTGGTGCCACGGGCTTTTTGTTTGCAGAGACCTGTTAGCCGGCTTCTCAGCCACGGGCCTCCCACCACAATTGGTGGAAACCACGAAATGCCGTGGGAGACCGCATTACACCGAACCGTCTAGATTGTCCTGCTTCTCCCCCCGCAAATCCCCGCTGAGCTTGGACAATTGTTCACAGCCGCGCACAGTGAGGGGGGTGGCATCTGATTTGCACTCCTACCTCTCGAACCTTAAACGAAGGAGGATACGCAGATGAACTCTTTAAAGCACGCGAACTCATCCCCCAATAGCGCTCTGGAAAAGAGGAAAAGAAGCTTAGCCAACGATTATAGTCGCGAGGAGATCATATGAAAAAGCGAGTTTTCGGGGTTTTTACGGCATTCAGTCTTTATCTCCAGGCCAGCCTTCATGCTGTCCGGGAACGGCGTGCTTATGGCCGTGCCTATGAAAGGCTTCTCCAGGAAGGCGGACAAGCCCTCTGGGCGGGAGCCGTACCAGGAAAGCTGGACACTTACTTTGAGTGTGCCCACCGAGTCAGGCAAAACTAGGAATCCCAAAACAGAATGTTTTTCTGCAACTATCAGAAGCTCTTTTTTTCAGGCCTTGTTTTCCTTTTTGTTGGAGAGTCGGCCGTCGCGGGCGATAGACAAAATTTACCTCCGAGATTTCGGACCGATGTGCACTTGGTAGCCGTTCGCATGACCGTTACCGACCCGCTAAGCCGCTACATCACGGGCCTTGATAAGGAACATTTCAAGATCTTCGAGAATAAGGTCGAACAAACCATCCTGCATTTTTCCAACGACGAGTCTCCCATCAGTGTCGGAATCATCTTGGATGTCAGCGGCTCGATGAAGGATAACATCCTGAGCGCACGCAATTCCGTGGTACGGTTTTTGGAACGGGGAGATCGGGCCGATGAGTACTTCTTGATTACCTTTAACCAAAAGAGCACTTTAACGAAGGATTTCACCTCCCGCAGCGAAAATATCCAAAACCAGCTTTCCATCTCAAACCCGAAGGGCCGCACTGCTCTTTTCGATGCCATTTATCTCGGCTTGGAAAAAATTCGCCAGGCTCACAATGATAAAAAGGCGCTGATCATCATTACCGATGGAGAAGACAACGGCAGCCGCTACACCTTT
>JALLOM010000106.1 GCA_027717865.1 Acidobacteria bacterium AH-259-O06
GTAGAGCGGGTGTGAGAAATGCGGACTAATACTCTGTGTCCTTTGTGTCTTTGTGGTCAGAAAAAGATTTGGCGTTCTCAGTAATGTAGTCCTCTCGGATCGGGCTAAAAACATCCAGAGCTTTCACGGGACCCGCTAGGGCAATCGCCTTGTGAGGCATGTTGGACGGAATAAGATACAGTGAGCCGGGTTTCAGGACTTTGGTTTCTGATCCAATCGTTAGTTCCATTTGTCCTTTCAGCACGACGCCTCCTTGTTCGTGGGGATGACTGTGAAGAGGTACTTCTGCCCCCTCGTCAATCTCCACATAGGAGAGCATTAATTTTTCGCCGTACGGTGCACGAATGCGTGTACCGGGAAAGATCTCCTGAGGCTTAATCTTCGATAAATCGATAAAAGGCATAACTCCTCCATTTCATGTGGTGGTATCGATTCTAAGGAAAATCCGGGAACATAGTACGATTTTTTTTGCTACGAGGGCTCCGGCGATAAACACAGTTCTTGTGGTTTTGCGATATCATGGGATATGAGGGATGCATACTTTTTGACCGTCTCTTGACGGTGTGTGTTTCTTCCTGGTGAGGCCCCTTTGCAGAGTTAAAGCAATAGTCATGGGTGTTCTATACAAATGATCGCGAATGATGTTCGGCTTGGCAAGGACGTGACAATCTATCACCCTGATCTTGTCAATCTCTATGGATGTGAGATAGGGGATGGATGCAAGATCGGTGCGTGAAGGGAAATAATGATTCCATTCCTTGATTTGAAAGCACAGTATCTGAGTGTAAAAGATGACATTGACGCGGCGATTGCTCGCGTGCTGGAGAGTGGCCAGTTCTCTTTAGGAAAGGAAGTGGCAGCCTTTGAAGAAGAATTTGCCGCATACTGCCAGACCCAATTTGCCATTGGCGTCAATTCAGGTACCAGTGCCCTCCATCTAGCATTGTTGACTGCCGGCGTCGAGGCAGGAGATCAAGTCATTACCGTGCCGATGACCTTCGTAGGTACCGTGGCCGCCATTCGCTACACCGGAGCCACTCCAGTTTTTGTGGACATCGATCCATTCTCTTATACGATGGATTTCACGAAAATCGAAGACGCCATTACTCCTCAAACCAAGGTCATCCTGCCGGTTCACCTTTACGGACAGATGGCTGACATGGACCCTATCATGGAGATTGCCCGCCGCCATTCGCTGATTGTGATTGAGGATGCTGCTCAGGCTCACGGCGCGGAGTACAAAGGCCGCCGCAGCGGTAGCATCGGTGACCTTGGCTGCTTCAGTTTTTATCCGTCGAAAAATCTTGGAGCGTACGGCGAAGGTGGGATGGTAACCACCAATAACCCGGAGTACGAAAAAATCATCCGTATGTTGCGCAACTGGGGACAAGTAGGCAGATGCAACCATGTGCTCAAGGGTTTTAACTACCGAATGGATGGCATTCAGGGTGCCATCTTGCGCGCTAAATTGTGCCGGATCGACGAGTGGACCGAGGCTCGCCGCAGACTCGCAGCCTCCTATGACCTGCTGCTCGCTGGTAGCGGTGTCACGATCTCCCAGACTCTGCCTACTCGTCGCCATGTCTACCATATATATGCCATTCGAACGCCACAACGCGATATCCTCCAGCAAACCCTTCGCAATCATGACATGCAAGCAGAAATACACTATCCCGCACCGATACATCTGATGCAGGCTCACGACGATTTAGGGTATCAGTCTGGAGACTTTCCTCATTCCGAGAGGTTGGCGCGGGAGGAACTCTCGCTGCCGTTGTATCCGGAGCTGCCGGAGGAGGCGTTGGAGCAGGTCGTGGAGTGTATACGCAACGCCAGCATGGAGGCGATCCATCGATAAAGGCTCAAAGTGTGGTTAGAAGGCACTTTGCAGATCAGCTGCTGATGACGTCCACTTCTTTTTGAACTGATGAGACCATCTCGTCAACTACATCCGATCGAATTTGAAAACACCCTGATCCAATCGTTAGTTCCATTTGTCCTTTCAGCACGACGCCTCCTTGTTCGTGGGGATGACTGTGAAGAGGTACTTCGGCCCCCTCGTCAATCTCCACATAGGAGAGCATTAGTTTTTCGCCGTACGGTGCACGAATGCGTGTACCGGGAAAGATCTCCTGAGGCTTAATCTTCGATAAATCGATAAAAGGCATAACCCCTCCATTTCATGTGGTGGCATCGATTCTAAGGAAAATCCGGGAATATAGTACGATTTTTTTTGCTACGATTCTCAGAGTGATGCATTCCCATGTTTGAGCATGACGAGGAGAAGATAAGCAGGATTGTGGCCTTGAAACGGGAACTGGGAGAAGATTTCCCAAGGATTGGGATTCTCGTGGTCTTATACAATGGCGCTGCGCATATTGCCTCAGTCCTCAAGAGAATCCACCCGAAGATGATGAAAATCATCGAAGAAATCTACGTAGTCGACGATTTCAGTAAAGATAACGGTTTTGAAGTTGCCCGACGGCTTAAGTCAGCAGAAGGTTTTGATAAGCTCCGGGTCTACCGGAATCCGAGGAACTATGGTTACGGCGGGAATCAGAAAATCGGGTATCAGTATGCTTTAGACAAAGGATTTGATTACGTCCTTCTTCTTCATGGAGACGGACAGTATGCACCCGAGTACATACCAAACCTCCTGGAGCCAGCTCTCTTCGACGGTAAGGAGGTAGTCTTTGGTTCTCGCATGTTGGCTGCCGGCGCAGCCTTGCACGGAGGCATGCCGCTCTACAAATACATCGGCAACAGAATACTTTCGCCAATCCAGAATATTATTCTTTCTATGAGACTGAGCGAGTTTCACTCGGGCTATCGCCTCTACAGCATGCGAGTGCTCAAGGAGACACCTTTTTTTCTGAACTCAGATGACTTCCATTTCGACACACAAATAATTGTTCAATGTCGCGCCTTAGGTGTGGACATTTGCGAGGTGCCAATTCCCACTTATTATGGACAGGAGATTTGTCGTGTAAATGGCATTAAGTACGCTTGTAATGTCTTGTGGTCCGTTCTTGAATACCGACTTCACCAGCTGCATATTGTGCGACGTGAGCGGTACCAAGTCCGCTCCGACAGCCAGTATAAGCTGAAGAGATTCCGACATAGCTCGCATCGGTATATTATCGACGCAATTAGATCGGACTCGAAAGTCTTAGACTTGGGTTGCGGAAGTGGTTTTGTGGCGAAAGAGTTGACCCGAAAAGGTTGTAAGGTTGTCGGAATCGACAACGTCCCTCCTGAGCAAGTCGACAATTCCTTACATCGTTTCATAAAGTGGGATCTGGCAAACCTACAGGATGTTCCTCTTGAAGAATGTTTTGACTACGTAGTCTGGGGAGACGTGTTAGAGCATTTGAGGAACGCGGAAGAAGCGCTGAAAGCCTCTCGGCGTTTCTTGAAAGAAAGTGGCAGAATGATCCTATCCACTGGGAACATTGCTATTTGGTTCTATCGTCTGAGTCTTTTGTTAGGTCGATTCAATTATGGTGGAAAAGGGATTCTCGATAAGACGCATGTACGACTTTACACGAGATCTTCTTTTGAGTCATCCATAGAGAGAGCGGGATTAAAGATAATAGACCGTAAATACACCACAATACCATTCGAACTGGTATTTGAATCGGTTAGAGAAAGAGTAGTCGTACGACTTTTAGACGAATTCTACTACCTGATAGTGAAAGCGTGGCCGAGGCTTTTTGCATATCAATGTGTGGTCGAGGCTGTCGATGCTGGGCGAATGGAAGCCGATCCTCGTCTGGAGTTTTCCTACGTAAGACACGCCCTCCGCCAGGATGTTTCTACAAGGGGCGAGTAGCGTTGGTGGTGATGGATTATCCGGCTGACAAGAGTGATCTGTGATTGGACTGAACGGTTCGGATTGTCAATCGTCTCCTGAGGATGCTTCAAACACCGAAATCCCGAAGTCGCGGCGCTGGAGTGCTCGGTTCGTGCTTATCTGGTCCCTGATCTTCGGTTCACTGGGCTTGATGTACGGGGGGTCGTTGATCGGACACATGAAGCGCGCGGCCGATCCGCTCACCTTTAACGATGACAGTCGACAACAGATCTGGCCGTTTCTTCGTTACCACGCTTCGGCCCTATTTCGCGACGATTACATCGCTCAGTATTACCTGGACTGTATGCCAGCAGGTTACGGACTACTCTATCGGTGGGGCTCCGGTCTGTGGGACCCTCGCGCCCAGAGTAAGGTTCTTCCCTATCTGCTTCTACCGGTGTTATTGGTGTCGGTTGGTGCGGCGGCGGGTAAGATCGGAGGTCGCGCCGCAGTGTGGGGCGCCATTGCACTGTGTCTTTCGTCGGGCTACTACCTGTGGCGGATGACGGGGGGGTTGCCGCGAGGGTTCGCGTACCCAGTCCTGGGATGCGCAGCGGCAGCGCTGGTATTCGGCCAACCTTATTTGCTAGCGCTGACGGTATGCATAGGGGCGGCGTTCTATCCACAGGCGGGCGTCGTCGCCGGGCTAGCATTGGCCATCTACCTGCTGGTGTTGCCGAAGCGCGACCGGGTGGTTGGGGCCACCTGGTCGCTGCATCGCCGCGTTCTGTTCGTAGGGGCCACTGCGTTGCTGTCGTTGTTGATCATCCTGTCCACTGTAATCAGGTCCCGCTCTTATGGGCCCTTGATCCGCCCTCACGAAGTGGCGACCTATCCTGAAGCCGGGCCGGGCGGTCGTTACGACACCTCGGACACACCACCTTTCAACAGTTACTGGGGTGAGTCAAAGCGGATTGTGCCGCTGACGCTGACCGGAGTGGACTTCTGGGAGAGAATTGTGAGGGTGCCCGGACGTCCCTGGCCGCTGGTCACGTCATGGATGCAAGGGGATCGTCGGGTGATGACGCGGCGTGTTCTGGGACTGCTGATTGCAATCCTGTGCGTTGGAGGGATTGGTTCGGTGATCCTGGCTGCGCGTGAGCCGCCAATGCGACGTCTAGTGGTGCTCGCGGCAGCGGCGGTCGTGACGCATGGAGCGGCCGTCCAAGTTGTGCCCTACCTGTATCTTCCGCCGCGCTACGTCGAATACCCGCTGCCCATCCTGATCGCCATCATGCTGCCTGCCGGGAGTTGGTGGTGGGGCGGTTGGTTGGCAAGGTGGCTTGGGCGGCCGTGGCTGAAGGACGCTGGGGTCGTGTTTCTGTGTGCGATCTGTGTCCTTGGACTTGGTAATCGAGGCAGCGATGAAGTGGGGTTCACAGTGGCCGTAAACCCGAACTGGAAGATTTACCCGTTTCTAGCGTCGCTACCGCCCGACGTTTTAATCGCGGGCTGGCCAACTGGCGTTGTGGACAACGTGCCTTACGTGTGCGCAAGGCGTGCGCTGATCACCAGTGAGACACACCAGATATTTCATCGCCGCTACCTCCTGGAAATGCGTCGCCGTATGGTGGCCTTGATCGATGCCTATTTCGCCACCGACTCTGGACCACTCTTTCGCTTGCAGGACGAATTCGGAGTGACGCACCTCCTGTTAGACCAGGAGCATTATTTGAGGCCACCGGCTTACTTCAGACCTTACACCGACCATATCCACCGGGCATTCGAACAAGCGACGGCCAAAGGACTGGAGGCGGCCAGGCAATTCCCATGGGCTGGTGTGTATCAGGAGGGCCCGCTGGTTGTACTGGACCTGAGGCGGCTTCGCCGGGTCGAAATCTCGTCGCACTGATTGGGCGGATACGAAACGAAAGACTCATAATGAGCGCGTGGCGCTGCTCGGGGTTTTCTACCCTTGAGTCAGCATAGCTAGTGTGATGTCATCTAAATAAGTTTAAATAATGTCATCCCTCTGTGCCATACTCCTTAGGCGTGGCACGTCCCATTGAAATCATTGAACTGACGGGCGAAGAAAAGCAAGAGTTGCAGCGGCGTGTCCGGGCTGCCACGACGAGTCAGCGAGATAGCCTGCGGGCGCGGATCATTTTGTTGCGAAGCGAGGGGCACAAGCAGGAAAGCGTGGCAGCAAAGCTCGGTGTCAGCACGGCTTGCGTCTGCAAGTGGTCGCATCGCTTTGAGCAAGATGGCCTGGAGGGGCTGAGCGATCAACCGGGACGGGGCCGCAAGCCCTCTCTGCCCCATGAAAAGGTCGAGCAGATCATTGTCAAAGCCACTCAGCCTCCTCCTGGCCGCACTCGCTGGAGTGTGCGCAGCATGGCCAAGGCAGTGGGTGTTTCCCGTCATAGTGTGCATACGATTTGGAAGCAAAACGATTTAAAGCCTCACCTGACTCGCACCTTTAAGGTCTCCCGGGATCCTCACTTTGAGGAGAAGTTCTGGGACGTCATCGGGCTGTATCTGAATCCGCCCGACAAAGCTTTGGTGCTGTGCTGTGATGAAAAGGGCCAATGCCAAGCGCTGGAACGCACGCAACCGGGACTGCCTCTGGGAATCGGCCACATTCGCACCCGCACCCACGATTACAAACGGCATGGGACCATTACCTTGTTTGCTGCTCTGAATTACCTGGAGGGCAAGTTGATTAGCCGCACCGAGGCCCAGCACACCCACGTCGAGTGGCTGCGCTTTCTCAAGCAAATCGACCGGGAGACTCCCCGGGAGCTGGCCCTGCATCTGATTGTGGACAACTACAGCACGCATAAACACTGGAAAGTCAAAGCCTGGTTGCAAAAACACCCACGGTTCCAGACGCACTTTACGCCCACGGCGAGTTCCTGGCTGAACCTGGTAGAGCGGTTCTTTGCGGACCTGACTAACGAGGTAGTGCGGGAAGGGAGCTTCCGCAGCGTGCGGGAACTGGTCCAGGCGATTGAAGAGTACCTCGCCGAACGCAATGCCCATCCTAAGCCCTACAAGTGGCGGGCGAAGGGGGAAGAGATTCTGAAGAAGATCCAGCGGGCTCGGGAAGCGATGAGTGATACTAATTAATTAGACTTATTTAAATGACAGATACACTAGCGCCTAGACTGTCAACTAGTAAACGTCCGTGCTGTCTTCCTTACACACCTCGCCGTTAGAAAGAGAGCCAGGAAGCACCACGTCATGAACGACGGCAGCCAGGCCGATGGGGGAAACCGACTGTTGTGGAGGGTGGCCAGGGGCATCCATTGAATTAAGAAATGATAATAAACCAGCCCGCTAAACAGGCCAACCAGTACAGAATAGATTGTGCCCAAGCGGAGAGAAAGAGAGAATAAGAAGGGAGCAATAATGGCAAGATACTGAATGCCAAATCCAGGAGCGAACACCAAGAATACAGCCAGGGAAATGGCCGCCAGTTCATACCTATTATAGCGCGAAATCAAATAGGCATAGATACTTAGAGCAAGAATCAAACACAGAACTAGCACACGGCCGTAGTTGCCATACCAGATTGTCATGTTGTGCAGCAGAAAAGCGACTCGTGGGAAGTGGCCCAACCAGAACAGATCCATGGCCACGAGCAAAAACCACTGGACCCCCCAGTAATTAATGTGCGAGGTATAGTTAAAGACATTCTGGTAAAAACTCTGCCCACCGTACATAAGTGGGGGAATAAGCGGCAGAACAAAGAAGCTTAAGCCCCCCACGAATCTCCTGAGGTCCGGCCCTGAGCGGTAGCTACTAATCAGAGGCAGCAGCAAGAGCAGGGGGATAAGCTTCACATTGATGGCCGCCGCTAATGCCAGTCCACCAGCAAAGTGCCTGCGTTTTTCTTCGATGAGAAACACAGCAAGCAACGCAAGGAAGGCGCAGAGACTATCAGTGTTGCCATGAAAGCCACTGAAAAGGATTGGACCAATAGCCCAGGCATACAGAAACATTGCCAGAGCCCCACCCATCTTGCCTCTTCTCCTCGCCCAGATGCTCCCTACGATAACGGCAGACAGGACTTCAGCCACAATGACAGGAAACTTGAAAAAAAAAGAAAATGGGGCATCAAGCCATTGAGACAACCACAAACTGCCAGCTGCTAGATAGCCCATCAACGGCGGATGGTTGAAAAGAGGATTCGTAACGTACAGTTGATAGAGCCCGTGCTGCGAAATTGATTCAGCAAATTGTTGCCAATACCGTATATCATCCGAGCCTTCAGAAAGAGCACTAAGTACAAAGCGCGCAAAAAGTCCGAGCCCAGCTCCAAAAAGCAGCAGATGGTAACGTTGAGCATGAAAGTAACTAACCATTCGCGATGTCATAGCCGACATGACTCTTTGGCTGTGCTTTGGGCTTGATCCTGTTTTGCTCGGAAAAGGTACCATATAATTGCTTTGGCAAGGAAACAAAAGGAGCGGTAGTCATATTGGAACCAGAAAATTGCGAACACCCATTGCAGACGAAAACGTGGTTAAACTCTGCACTCATAGTTGTTTATTTCACTTTGCTTTCCGGGGTGCTGGCTTTTTGGGGTCTTGGCAATAACGATTTTTGGGATGATGAAGCGAATACAGCAGTAATCGGGCGAAATTTTATAAGGACTGGTCAGCTCATAGCGTGGGATGGGCGAAACCTGTTGTCCTACGGGATGATGGCAGGAATTAATGAAGATATGGTTAAAACAGACCATCCTCCCCTACACTATATTATCGCTGGTTTGAGTCTGAAGGTTTTCGGAGATAACGCCGCTGGGGCGCGATCCCTGTTTGTGCTAATTGGCCTCTTTTCGATTCCTCTCATAGCTGCCTGGTTTAGGCATGAGTTCGACAGCGATCGGTATTGGGTTGTGGCACTTATTCTGGCTGTCTCGGTACCTTACTTGTTGTATCTACGTCAAGTTCGCTACTACTCACTCGGGCTGACCTTTGCCGCGGGCCTTCTGTGGGTATGGGCCGCTCTCAGACATGCTAAACATTACCGTCGATGGATTTGTTTAGGGGCCCTTTTTCTCTGCTTGCTGATCTTAAGTCAATATCTTTATGCTGCTGGAACCCTTGCTGTCATTGGGTTGAGTATGATCCGCGAGAGGTACAGGAATAGGAAAAACGTGATTTTTCTCGCTGTGATTGCTTTCCTGGGTTTGGTGGCGGTCACGTGGATTGCCCTTTATAGTCTCCCTACCTTAGGGCGAGCATTTGATTCGGTAAGAGCTGAAAATCTAATGAAGTTTGTGCGGCTGATGTGGATGGTGCCGCGCGATGCTGTCCGCTTCGAGTTCTTTCCCGTTGGTATGCTGATATTTGCAGTTGCAGGGCTTACTATTCTGGGCAAAAACGGAATCGTCCAGCTGAGAAACATTCTTCTCACAGCGGCTTATATGTTGGCGGTCATCATTGTCATTTCATTTCTCTCGCCTCAGCCTGTTTGGCCTTGGACGTCCGATGCAGATATGCGCTACTACGTTTTGCTCATCCCCCTCAGTGCTGCTGTGGCAGCGCAAGTTTACGAGATTCTGAGCGAAACCCGTTTCCGTGGTCTGCCTGAATTATTTCTGATCATTCTAATGTCGAGTAACTTGCTTACGTTCAACTTGTTGGGGCCAATTGGTTTTCACTTACGTCCTGTGCAGTATCTTGGGGAGGTGATGAACGATTACACCACAGGAAGCGAAGCTGTTAGCGACTACATTGAAGAACATATACCAAAACACAAATGTATCTTCCTGGTCCCAATGCATTTGAACATTATCCAAATGTATTACCACCCGGAACACAAATTTTGCGGGTTGGTATCGAACAAAGCACCCTTTGCAAGAAAACATGCTAGAGAGTTGCGAGAAGATCTTTTTTGGGAAAATGCAATTCCGGATTACTTCATTGTGGGAGGGCGCCCTGCTGATCAATTCTCTCAGTTCTTAGCGGAATTATATGGAGAGGGTGGGTATGAACTTGCGGCCGTGCTACCCATCTTCTGGGCCAATTTAACTCGCCCCGAAATCCCATGGAGAACTTTTGCGCCGATCCCAATCGCAGATCCTTTTTCTCAGGGGGTCCTTGTCTTCCAGCGCACGAGCAAGCCGGCCCACAGACCAAAGATCAGTGCTGTAGAGGTAG